>CALBUI010000317.1 GCA_937968125.1 uncultured Anaerolineales bacterium
TCTGGGACTCTTAATCGTTAGCCCCGCAAGAGCAGTGCGGGATGCAGTAATAAGTTCCCTTCAACTTCGTTCAGGACTGGTTAGTCCTAACTGGGTCATCTTACTCCCCCAGGGATTCTTCCCACTCAGTAACTGAGGATCTGATCAACTGGCGCACCTGCTCATCGGGCACCTCCTCAATTTCGGGATAAGATTGCAGACCGACCTGGATAACCATGCTCTGGTCGGATCCCTCAATCAAGCGAATGCCCTTATCTTCAAGCTCAGTACCCTCCAGTTTTTCCTGCAATATTTCATCGATCTGGGCCACAATGCTCAGATCGGAGGCGTCTGAGCTGGTTTTCTCCAATGGTTGCAGAGAACGGCCGAAGATCTTCAGCGGGTTGAGGCTCGTACCCGGCGTCTCCTCTCTAATGGCCTCAGTCTCGACCTCCATTGGTTCCCTTTCCAGTGGTTCCACTTCCGGCGGTTCAGCCGGCTTAGGCAACGGGTTCATCCAGGCTTGAAGCTCCGTAATCAGATCAGCCACAACTTGATTCTGATCAGCGTGCAGCTCGCTCCCCCGATAATGTGAAACCCCACCTATTTCGACCACAAGTCGTCGTTCTTTCCCCTCGCGCCAGACGCGAATTGCATGCTCCGCATCTGAAAGGACTCGCTCTCGGGAGGCACCTTCGGGGTCAGATTCCTTACGAAAAGAAAAAACCAGCATCCCCACCAGGAAACCAATTACCAGGGCGATGCCTGCCAGCAATATTGCTCCAGTTAGATCCATAATTTAATCTCCTCTAGGGTGGGAAGCCGATCAACCATATCAAAGTGGGTAGTCGAAAGCATCTAGAAAAATTATCATCACCAGGAAACAACTAGAACATGGAAAGCTCCCTAAATTAGTGTCTTCTCTCTGGTATTGGAGATTGCTTCGTTCCTCGCAATGACATCTATTGTCTAGTGACTTATGACGGTTTACTTATCAATATGACCTACACAGTTGACTTCAATTGACTGCTAAGAGCACATAAGTGAATCCAAGAAGATTTCTTAACAAATGTCATCGCGAGGAGCGTTTTGTGCGACGAAGCGATCCCCTAGCCAACCAGGAGATTGCCACACTCCGCTCCGCACCGTTCGCCCCGCAAAATACACGGGAGTAAACCAATGACATTCCAAATATATTTAAAGAAACATTCAAAGATCTACGATGAACGCAAAGAATACTGGTGAAAACAATAAAACTGTGCGCTCTCTGTGCACTCTGTGGTAAAAAAAATTAGATAAATCCATTTGCGTGACTTCTCATCAATTTAGGAAGGATCAGGGGGCGTTTGGCAGAACTCACAATAATGTGTGCTTCGCTGTCCGACTAATATGCGTTGAACGGGCGATCCACAAACAGGGCATGGATCTCCGGTGCGCTGGTAGACCCGGAAATAGTTTTGAAAGTCACCGCCGCGATAAACCCAATCGATGCTGGCACCCTGGCGCTCAATCCCCTCCATCAGTACCTGCCGGATGCTGGACCATAACATCCTGGATTGAGACTCATCCAATGTATTGGATATGGTCAAGGGGTGGATTTTCGCCATGTGCAGCGCTTCATCGGTGTATATATTGCCCAAGCCAGCAATAAAGGTCTGGTCGAGCAGCAAAGGTTTCAATTGGCGGCGACGCGCATGCAGCATTTGATGAAATTCCTGGGGAGTGAACTCGTCACCCAGGGGTTCGGGCCCAAGATCACCAAGAATCGTATCCGGATCGTCAACGAGCCAGACGCGCCCGAATTTGCGCGTGTCGTTGAACGCCAGGCGCAGCCCGCCTTCAAAATCTAACATCATTCGATGGTGAGGTGCTACAGGATCAGCCTGTTTTTCAACGATCAGGTCGCCGCTCATCCTCAAGTGGATCAATAAAGTTTCGCCAGGGAACTCCAACATGAGGTATTTCCCCCTGCGGCCAACATCGTCCACATTTTGGCCCAGGATGCGCTGCCGAAACTCTTTTGGTTCAGGTTCTGCAAGTGTCCGTTCCCAGAGCAGGTGGCTATCTTCGACCCGCCGCCCAACCACGGATTCACCGCCTCGCCCACCATTCCTGAGCGCGTTGCGGATCGTTTCGACCTCGGGCATTTCAGGCATGCTTTATTCGTTGAACATCTCCCCCACACTGCGTCCCTCATGCGCCCTGAGGATGACCTCGCCCAGGAGCGATGCCACGGACAACACATGTAGCCGGTCAGCCAGCTTTTCTCGCTTTTCCGTTGGGATCGGTACTGTATCCGTGGTAATGATTTTCTTCAGCGGCAGGGTAGACAGCCTTTCGACAGCTTTTTCCGAGAAAATGGGATGCACACAGACCGCATAAACATCACGGGCGCCCATCTTTTTTACTAATTTGACAGCCTCACCTAGGGATCCTGCCGTGTCGATCTCATCATCCACGACGATCACATCCCTGTCTTCGACATTACCGATCAGGGTCAGGGCAGCTGGCCGGGCATCACCACCTGAACGGCGTTTCTCAACAAAAGCGATCGGTGCATCCAGGCTGGCTGCAAAGTTGCGCCCTTTCTTGGCGAATCCCAGGTCAGCTGCCACTACAACCGGATCCTTCATCTTCAGACGGCGTTCGAACATGTGCGCGGTGAGAATGTGAAAGGCAGTCAGCACATCACCAGGGATTGAGAAAAAGCCTTGAATCTGTCCAGCGTGCAGATCCAATGTCATGTAGCGGTCTGCCCCAGCGATCTCGATCATATCCGCCACCAGGCGTGCTGTGATGGGAACCCGCGGCATATCCTTCTTGTCGGAACGAGCATAGCACATATATGGCACAACCGCGGTTATCCGGCCAGCGGAATCCAGCCGCAAGGTTTGCAGCATGATCAACAGCTCCATCAGGTTGCGATGGACCGGTCTTGAGGTGGTCTGGATCACAAAGACATCCTGCCCGCGCACGCTGTTGTGCAGTTTGACAAACAGGTTGTCATTCGGGAAGAGGGTCACATCTCGCCCGCTGAGCGGGAGATTCAAATAGCTAGCGATTTGGGCGGACAATTCCGGAGAGGCTGTTCCAGAAAACAGCTTTATCTCGCCATAAGAAGCACAATCACGCTGGGGTTTATGTTGGGACATCTCGTTCCTCCTGTTATTCCACCCACTCGGGCCGCAAAACACTCATAAATAAGACATCGTGGAAGCGACCATCATGGAATTCAGCCTGGCGTTGGGAGCCTTCATGAACGAAACCAGATTTTTCGTAAGCCCGGATAGCGCGCGGGTTATCTTCAAATACTCGCAGGTATATGCGGTGCAGGTTCAAGGTCGAGAAACCGTGCTGGAGCAGCATCTTCATCACTTCGCTGCCATAGCCTTGATCCCAGTAGGATTTATCACCGATAAAAATTCCCAATTCTGCTGAACGATTGCGCCAGTCTATACCGAAAAAGCCGCAGTTGCCCAGCAGCTCCCATTCATCGCCTTTCTGGACATCAATACACAGTGGTCGCTCCTCGATCGGACGCTTGAGCATAGTCTCAAACCATTCCTGCTCCTCAACCATCGATATTGGAGTATACAGCGATAATCCTCGAACTACTTCCGGATCATTAAGCCATTCAACGAATGACGGCAAATCGTCCTTTTCCATATGTCGCAAACGAACCCGGTCGCCGTATATCATGCCGTTGGTCCTCCATTCATCAATATCTCCGCTGCCTGGTGAGGGGACATTTGGCGAGCAATTAATGACTCGAGTATTTCCTGGTATTTTGAATCAGGTACTTCCTTACGCCAGCGAGAGACCAGGTTTCCTTGAATGAGCTGTTCCAGCTCGGACTGCAGGCGGGTCCGGTCGCGGTCATGGCGCTCACCAGTGGTTTCCAGGTGTTCCAGGTGATCGGCAATTGCCCTCACCAGATCAGGGAGTCCATCTCCTTTTGTGGCGACGGTGCGCAGGATGGGAGGTATCCATAGAGACTCGAAATCCTTTTCTGCACTGTTTATATCGATGGATTCCACTACCCCGTGATGATTAACTACCCGGCGGGTGGGGTGGCCCAGTTCAAGCATACTGCGTAAGGCGCGCTCGGTGTTTTCCACGCCAGGACGATCAGCCTTGTTGACCACCAGGATATCCGCTATTTCCAGAATCCCGGCCTTGATGGCCTGGATCTCATCGCCTAAACCAGGAGCTTCCACCACCAAGGTTGTATGCGCCAGGCGAGCGATATCTACCTCCGCCTGGCCCGCGCCCACCGTCTCGATCAAGATGATTTCAAAACCAGCCGCATCGAACACCTGCACCATGCTGCTGGTGGTCGGCGCCAGGCCTCCCAATGAGCCACGGGCAGCCATTGAGCGGATGAACACTCCCGGATCGCCCGAAAGATCTCGCATCCGCACCCGATCGCCCAGGATGGCCCCTCCCGTGAACGGGCTGGATGGATCAACAGCCACCACGGCGATTTTTCTTTGTGGTTCACCAGCTGGTGGATTTCGGTAGTAATGGGCCAGCCTGTTTACCAGCGAAGACTTGCCCGTCCCAGGGGCGCCCGTCACACCTACCAGGTGGGCCTGCCCTGTGTGGGGAAACAGCTCCCCCAGGGTTTCCCAACCCCCAGGTTCATCATTTTCAATTTGGGAAAGGAGCCTCGCCATTGCGAGACGCTCACCAGCTAAAACAGAGGTTGCCAGCGACATATGCTATCTGGTTGTCAGGCGGCAGGCGCTCCGACCACTGCCTGGCGAACGTCGTCGATGATGTCTCCCGTCAGCGTTCCCGGACCATAAACCCCGACCACGCCAATCTCCATCAAGCGGGGGACATCCTCATCTGGGATAATTCCCCCTACAAAGACCTTGACATGTTCCTGTCCATTGGCGGCAAGAATTTCAAACACGCGCGGGACAAGCGCCATGTGCGCACCAGAGAGGATAGAGAGGCCGATCACATCCACGTCCTCTTGCAGTGCGACTTCAGCGACCATCTCTGGGGTTTGCCGTAAGCCAGTGTAGATGACCTCCATGCCGGCATCACGCAGTGCACGGGCGACAACCTTTGCTCCCCGGTCATGCCCATCCAATCCGGGCTTGGCGACCAGGACGCGGATCTTCCGTTCGCTCATCCTACCTCCCAGCGATCTAATTTATTTCCGCGATTATACCGCGTTCAACATCCTGCCGCAGATACGTAAAGGGGGGCAACTAACGACAGGTAATACGTGAACATGAGATTGATCACCACGACTCTTAATGTCAACATCGAACCTAATGTTTTGATTGTCGCTATGTGGTGGCTAAAATTTTTCCATTTGGAATGGGGTTCCATGACCTGGATAAACGGTGCCAACATCAAGACTTTTTATTTTTTGCACACTTAAACCTGCTGCAGTTGGATCATCCATTAATGAGTTGAGACCTGGATCTTTGGTACTTTCAAACAAATCACCACAAAATAAATCGCCTGCATTGGTTAGAATTCCAATGGAACCTTGCGAGTGGCCAGGTATGCTCAGGACCTTGGCCTTTATGCCAAATTGGGAAAGGTTGTCCCCATCTTCTAGATAAATATCGGGCTCGAACCTCTCTGATTCGCCAAATCCAATCAAAAGCGGGATTAATTTTCTGGTGAAGATGTTATTGCCTTTTTGCCTACTGCTGAACATATTACCATCCTTAACCATGCCTAAATCATCCTTATGCATGGCTGTTTTCGCGTCAAATTTCTTTCGCAGATAGGCCGCATTACCAGAGTGATCGAAATCTCCATGGGTTAAGATGATCATCTTCAACTGTCCAGGTTCACAGCCCGCTCTTTGCAGCACTCTTTCCAGTTCATCACGGTTATTTGAACTACTCGTATCGATCAGGAAAAACCCATTGTCTGTATTGAGAAGATAACAATTTACGCTCCCTAATCTAAATGGCATCGACAATTGAATGGGAGTTATTTCCAGCACTTAGTAATCCTCCAGTTTTTCTAGGTTAATCTTCACATCCAGTATTTCAACCATCATAATTATAGAACTTCTTTCATCAAATAGTATGTTAAAAAATGCAATTTAGTATCTAGAATTTAACATCTATTAGAATGTCTACCATCATTATTTAATTACTAGGAACCGCAGTCCTTAGAAATTGATTTCAGATATTCTCGATCTAGCTATAAGGCTTATGAGTATATTTCATCTCCTCAGTAGGACTGCGGTTCCTCTCCTTATCAAATTTTGATCCTTGACTGACCACTAGTATCTAATAACCAATTACAAATATCCAATCTCGATCTCATTCCTGATAAAATTCAACTGCGTAGTTTGCTCTCCAATCATTCATCAACGTCACCCACCAAAGGGAGAATCATGCCAAAAGCCAATCGCGAATTTCTCAAAGCCTATGAATGGACAGAACTTGATCAGCATACCACCGATCAACAAAAGGGTCTTCCGCGCCCGGAACTCCAGAAACCTATCCCACCCAATGCCCAATTAATCGACTTAATCCCACCGGAAGAATTCTCCCTCGGCACGACTCAAGTCATCGATGTTATCCTTCGTCGGGCCAGCCACCGGAGGTTCAACCAGGAAGCCTTGACCCTGGAGGAGCTCTCCTTCCTACTGTGGGCCTCCCAGGGGGTCCGGGAGATGGATACCGAAGACGGCATCACTTACGTCATGCGCACCGTCCCTTCGGGCGGCAACCGCCACCCAATGGAAACATACCTGAGCATTCATCGGGTGGCAGGGATCGAAAACGGCCTCTACCGCTATCTGCCTCTCGACCACCAGCTGGTCTTGGAAAAGAGCGATCCCGACCTGCCTGAACGGGTCAAGCAGGGCAGCCTCAACCAAAACAGCGGGTCTGCAGCACAGCCTTATTTTTTTATTAAAGAAGCAGCGGTTGTCTTCATCTGGTCAGCGATCCCCTATCGATCGGAGTGGCGCTATCACGTAGCTGCTGCCAGGCTGATCGCTTTAGATGCCGGCCATATCTGCCAGAACCTGTACACTGCAGCCGGTGCAATCGGCGCTGGAATTTGTGCCGTGGGAGCTTTTGATCAAATCAAAATGAACGAGGTACTGGGGGTTGATGGTGAAGACGAATTCGTGATCTACATGGCACCGGTTGGGAAGATACCGGGATAGCTAAGTGAAGCTATCCCGCTGTGCAAGTTATTCTCATCTTTGCAAATCAACAATGATTTTTGTCATTCTGAGCGAGCAGTGCGAGTGAAGAATCCCCTAAGCTTTGATTGGCTGGGGCATCAGAGATACTTCAGCTCCGTTTCAGTTCGCTTCAGTATGACATATTGAAGGGTGTATTCAATACTTGCACATGGAGTTAGCTATCCCGCTGTGTTGTTATTACCGCCATGTCCTGCCAGAGATGGGATAGACTAGATCCAATTTAAGCGGGGCACAAGATTACAGAGTATTCGGGATGCTGCCCTTATCAAATCCAAACTGGTTGATGTTTTTTTCTACTTCGTAATTTGCAGAACTCACTTGACAGGCGTTACAATATATTCTCCTGTTTCTGATGAGTAATTTCTAACCACGAATTACAAACCGGTTTGATTGAGGAACGATTAAGAGCCTTGGCCGCGCAAACATACGCCGTCACCCAGGCGCATGAAGCAGTCACCCAAGAGCTCGCTGAGACTGGCAGAATCCAGGAGGGTCTCTTACCAGATGAGAAACCGGACATACACCGCTGGGAACACGACCGAGGAATTGGTAGCTGGTCTGGAGGGCGATCTCCGGGAATTTTCAAGCGCTATGCCGTAGTTAGACGACATGACAATGATGATATTCAAAAAGGGAGCATGATGAGCAAATCGATTTTAATCCTCAAGGGCAGTCCCCGTAAGCATGGGAACAGCGCAGCATTGGCCGACCAGATCTATGCAGGAGCAAAAAAGGCCGGTGCGGAGGTGGAAAGTGTCTACCTGTCCGGCCTGGAAATCAATCCTTGTGATGCCTGTGACGCCTGCCAGGAAGGCGATCAGGGCTGTATCGTCCAGGATGACATGCAAGCCCTCTATCCGCAGCTCAAAGCTGCCGATGTGATCGTCCTCGCCAGCCCTATCTACTATTTCACCATCACCGCCCAAATCAAAGCCTTTATCGACCGCTGGTATGCTTTGGAAGCAGATCATGGCAGTGCGCTGAAGGGGAAAGAACTGGCCATCGCCCTGGTCTACGGCGACTCGGATGTATATACTTCCGGTGGGATCAATGCCATCCACACTTTTGAATCGATCGCCCGCTACATCGGTTTGAAGATCTCAGGCATGGTTTATGGAACTGCGGAGCATCTCGGTGACGCGGAAAAACAGCCTGAGTTGATGACCAAGGCTTTTAATCTCGGGGAAAAGATTGCGGTTTGACTGACCTTGAGGAAGTCTGCCAAGCATTCATTTGACTTTCAAGACTCATAAAACCACAGTACTGTAATTGAATAATGTGGTTCGTCCTTGAGCCCTCATACAGAGACTGTAGAGGGAGATATGGATGCAAGCCTCTCTCTAAAGTCTATTACCATTGAGTGTTAAATTTGAAGATGGTCTTGGGTTTGAATCTTAAACTCAATTTATAATGAAGCGCTATTTTGCCTGGAAGATAAGTATTATCTCTCCAGCTTCATTTTTAATCTCTAAACGATCATCCACAATTTGATAATGAGACGCAGCCATCAACGTTTCGATGTATTCAGCTTCCTGTTCCATGATCCCTTCAGGATCAGTACAGAGTTGGACGGTTACAGCAAAGGGAGACTCTAATTGAAATGTGCCATCGTGTTTGATGTTATATTTTCCAGTATCTGGCGAACCACCATAACCGTTACACCCCATCTGTCCACCCAGATAGCTTTCTGTAAACACTAACGTAATGGCTGTGCCTTCAATCAGGTCTTTTCCATTCAAAGAGACCAGCTCCCAACTGGTGTCTGCCAGTTCATCTGTTTTTTGGCTACAACCCAAGAGGGAAATCATGCTCAGGACGATGATCAAGGTATATTGTCCTAATTTATTATTAGACAAGGTCTTTTCCTTCATTTATTTTTTTGAATTACTTCAAACTCGGTCAACCAGAAATCTTTGTGGACCTTGAAATCCTCAAAGTACTTCAATTCACCGGTCACGACGATCCAGCCGTCGTTTTCAATTCCTTCTATATCTATCGGAGGCCGAGTCGGCGGCGTGGGGCTACCATCACTCTCAACCATCATATCGAACCACACGTAGATTTGTTGGTCACCAGACTTCAAAGCAAAGCAAGGGCATTCGAACTCTCCTAACCCGTGAACTTGTCCATACACTTGGATGGATGTATTGTAGACCGGATCAGCGAGGAGTTCTGCTGAGGTGAGTACCCCATCTGGCCTCGGAGGTTCCTTGGCACAGCCACCGAGGATCAGAGGATTGATGAGGATGATCAAAAACAGAGTTATGCACTTTCTTTCCATTTTCTTATCCATCCAAACGGTTAGCGATCACCTCAACAGCTTTGACCAGTCTTGTTGCCAGGGCGAGGATGTAGATACCCATACCTACCAATAACAGCAATATTATTCCAGCGAGCAATGTATTCATAACATTTCTTCCTTTTTGGGGCATAACTCATCTAGGGAATCAAATCGATGCGGCTCAACCAGAAATCATTGAGCGAGTAATGGTCTCCACCGGATTTGAGTTCTCCAATGACGACCACCCAATCCCCATTATTGATTTCCTTTACATTGATGGTAGGTCTTAGGGTGCCATTGTCTTCTACCATCGTGTCGTACCAGACATGTAGATTCCCTTCCTCGGATTGCAGGAAAAAACAGGTGCAGGCTAGTTCTCTGAGTGCACTCACTTTCCCATACACCCGAGTTTGGGTATCGTAGATGGGGTTTTCAAGCAATTCTGCAACGCTCAAGGCCCCTTCAGGTTTCTGTGGTTCCTGGCTGCATCCAGTGAGCAGGATGGAGATCAGCATAATTCCCAGGAGTGTGATTGTTTTCTTTCTCATTTTCATTCTTCTTTTATTCGATCAATCATTCTTTTTTGAAATCACCCCCCTTACCCACCCATTGGTTGAGTAAGGGGAGATTGTTGTGGATTGGCATTGTGAATACTTGGTAGTGTTGACATTTCAACAGCGTGTTAGAGCAAGCGTTAAGAGGTTACTCATTCTTTCTAGAAGAAAAACACCAAATGTCAACACGACCTATTCACTCCAGCTTTCTAATGTGAAGTTTTCAAAGATCGTCAGCATCCAATCGACTTGTGAGTTTGAAAGCCTGCCGCCTTCGGAATTCACCATACTGATAACAAACCGCAAGGGGGTACCTTCGCCAAACTCAACGCCAGGCTCTCCCAGATAGGCGGCCGTGATATAGCCATCCTGGATATTTAAGACAACTTGAACAAATGAGCCCAGGAAATATACCTCACCATAATTTTTTAATTGTCCAGCCACCTCGCCAACATCCGTGATTTGGGTATCCTCTTCGTCACGCCGGTAGGCGATCATCATCTGGCCATTCGCTTCATCAGTCACGATCACTTTGTTGGGTTCTTCCACCACGGACATATAAGTTGGATAGGTAAATTGAAATCCATACTCCCGGTTTTCGTACACTGAGCTGTCAAAATTGTCGGATATGAAGCCACCGACCTGGCCCTTTATGCTGCTGATTTCGATGCGAGTACCATTGACATCCGGAACACCAACCAACAACAACCCGCTCATCTGGACCCTCTCACCTGTTTCAAAGAAATGTGCAAGCTTGGCTTGCAGGGACTCATCCCGGCTGGCATCGATGCCGTACCATACTGGGAATTGCCGCCAGATTAGTTCGAACACATAGCTCTCGCCATCATTGAAGGTTGTTTTTTTAATAATTCCTAACCAGTCGTGGATCTCCTCCTCCGAATAGTTTGCGCCAGATTGTATGCGCTCCACAACTATCTCGCAGTTATTTTTTTCATAGCACGCCAATAAGGTTCCCCAGATGTGAACATATTCGTTGGGACCTTCTGCATCCCGCAGGGAGTTGATCTCCGCCTCAATTTCCGGGGTGGCACCCGTCAACCCG
>CALBUI010000318.1 GCA_937968125.1 uncultured Anaerolineales bacterium
CACCGGGTCTCGGAGAAGCAGTACGAGTTTGATGTTCGGGAGTGCTTCCTTGATCCGCTGAGGAACTAGCGGATGAAATACATAACTCGGGCTTGCTTCACCTGCCTGTGCCAGTGGATCACTCATCTGCTCCTGAAAAGGGAAGTTGAAACGGTACCAGTCAAGACCCTTATGGTAGTTTCCGTCGAAAAACTTGACTTCTTTTTTGTACCCTGGAACGATGTTTGGGTGTTGGAGTAAGTAATTAAACAAGGAAGACGTTCCGCCCTTTTGAACACCAATAATGATGAAATCCGGTAATACCCGGTCACGGGCAGTCAACCCACGATACTGCCTTGAAACCCACAAGGTACTCCGTCTTTTTAGGTAACTCAACGACTTCTTGTTTTTCATTTCAAATTCTGATCCTCAATACCCCTGTTTTTAGGTTCTTTTTGTCAGAGGATCTCTCATTAATTAACACCGAATTTCATATTTCTAATGCGGCAGTATACCGAATCTCTGCTTCATCATCTTGGAGATATCACCTCGCAATGCAGGAACCTGTTTTAGTCTCCAGCTCCAAAGGTGGATCATTGAATTTATTGAAGATTTTTTTTCAAATTCGTAGCTTTCTCTGCTCATAAAGTCTGCACAAATCGATTCAATAATGGTTGCATATCTTTTATCAAGTTCGCGTTTCCATCGACCTACTGGTTTGCTGCTGATGCCTTGGAACTTATCACCAAATTGAGAATTTCCTTCCCAGGGAATTCCATCACTTGTTGGAATGCGTAATACATCATCATCTTCAATCCGAAGGAAGTCGATCAATTCCTGCAAAGTTTTTTCAGGCTCAATGGTCAAATCCTCATACCGCAGTATCAGGTAATGATCCTTGCCGAAATTTTCTTGATTCTTGAGCCCAGCTTTTAAACTGGAATTCCAACCCACAGAGAAATCTTCCGCTGATAATCCGAGATGCTTTCGTTGGTAAGTTAAGAAATTATCACGAGGATCACGCACAATGTGGATACAGCGTGCATCAGGCCACCAGTTGAATATCGTCTGGGCAAAATGCTCATTATAGGGTGTTTTCTCGATCCAGTACTTAGTATCAGATGAAACTTTACCATTTACCCGGGCATAAGCTATTACCGCCGCACTGAGCAAATCCCCATCATGCCGAAGACCATTCATATCAACTTGGTGAGACATTTCCTGACAGGTCTTGGCATAATCCACAAAAACCTGGTTCTGTGAAGGCTTTTCGGACTTTTCATTGTCGGGATCATTCGATACTCGTTCAAAAAAATGGAGGAGATAACGTTGAGCGAGAGATATCTTTTCATCCAGGTCGCGTTTTCTCATCTCCGGAACAAACCCCCGGAAGAAAAAGGTTTCGTTCGGATAAACGAGTAATTGTGGGTGAGAATCCAATAGTGAAACTAGCAATGTAGTTCCCGATTTTGGGTGTCCACAAATGAAAATGGGGTGATCGCGCAATGTATCCTTCTCGTTCATCTGGATTCTAGTTATTTCCTTAACATCCTTCTAATTCTTGTACTTTCCTATTATTCATGCGGTTACCAAATCTTTATAAGCTCATCCAACCGCGCGGATCCCCAACCAGGTACCGGAAGGTATCACCATATTCAACCATTCCTTCAGAGGACAATACTCGTTCAATTGGCCATTCATCCAATTCCTTCCAGAATTTCGGCATTGGCCAGGGAAAAGGTGTTGGATACTCAAAAAAGAAGACATAAGCATACTGCCAGGCTTGCTCTACTCGTTCTGGGCTCAGTATGTAAGATTCCTGATCTTGGGCAAATGAGGTTAACAGAGAGAGGTATTCTTCCCACGTATTCGGATCGTAAGTAAAACCCTTATTCCGGTAATGCGTTTGACCGACCACCACAACCGGCACCCCGCTCATAGCCATCTCTAATCCAACTGTTGTCGTGTACACCAATCCAAGATCTGCAATTTCGAGCAAATCGTACGTATTCATTTGATCATCGGCACTGATTAGATGAATGTTTTCAGGAATAGTGTGCAAGGTTTTTTTGACAGTATCAGCTACGGATGGACCTTTCGTGTACTTTTCACCAGGATGGATTCGCACGACCAGCTGTAAATCTGATCGCTCTGCAAAGATTTGCACCGTGCGCTCAATCCATTCTGTCATGCTACCGCTGAATAATTGCCGGTCCAGAGTCAGGCTATCGCCAATAACATTCGCTGCCAGAACGACTACAGGTCGCTCATCCAAACCAAGATCTTGGCGAACCCGATCTCCTCCCTGACTGGGCACAACTTGCCATTGCCTGGAAAAATTCTTCCACAAATCAGCATTTTGACGAGAATTGAATAAATCCCGCACTTTCTCCAACTCTTCATCGGGGATAGGCCGATCCTTGAATGCAGCCCATAAATCATCCGTCTCCTGGCGCATAACTTCTTTATCGAGAGCCAACCAGATCCGGTTGCGTTGTTCACCAAATTCATAAGTTATGGTTGGGATACCTAGATACTTCGCCACTTCATAAACGATTCCCATCTCCAGAATGCTTCCGTTGGGGATCACGACGATTTCCGGAGATTCTTCCATCATCCAATGCAGAGCTCTTTGGGCTGCATCTCGATTACGTGCCAGTCTAAGTCGATAGAGAGGGCTTTCTTGATCAACTTTCTCTCTTTGTTCCGTATATTGAGTATCACGTAAGGATATTTCTTCTACTGCATGGGTCAATGATTCTGGAAGATAATCACTTTTTACCTTCACATCCAACATCGATATCGGGTGCAGTATCGAGTCTGCTTTTTGCAAAACGCTTTTGGTATATAAATCTTGCCGGCGTAAATCAAATCGATTGATCGATTCTTCCCAACGAGCAAAAGGCAGGTACATTGCATGAACATCGTGACCCAATCCAGCCAAAGTTGAGCCCAGCAACGTGATGTGTGAAATCCAATAGTGAAGGGCGGCGAATATCAGTATCTTTTTGCCTTTTACATTTGACTGAGCGCGGGAATTTGTTACTTGATCGACCCAGCCAGGCAGAGCATCGTCAAGTTTGTTCAGATAATAATTTTTGGTTGGGGCACCCTCTGACTGCCGCAACAACCAATAGATATCAGCAGAAAGCGGCACTTCACCCAATATTCTTTTTGCTGTCGCTTTTGATTTCATTTTACGTCTATGTCCCATTCAAGCCGCGGCCGCACCGGTCCAAGGCGCCTTTCTGGCCACTGCTTCCCTGGTGCACCTGCCCCATCGACCGAAAATGCAAGCGCATTTTCATCTTGGAAATAGCGCTTAACCCTGTAGGAGCTGGCATTAATTCCCAGCACATATTGACCTTCATTCAATAAATCTGGGGGTAAGGTACATCGGCTGATGTAGTGACCTTCAGGGCGCATACTGTACTGTTCAAATTGCTGGGTATTGTCAGTATCAAATGAAGTAAAAACGAATTCTCCACGCGTGGTCTGCATATATACGCCAACCCTGAGACCTGTAATAGGTGCATCCAAAGCATATTCCACTTCTAGTGTTATCGGATTGGTTGAACGGACACGATCATAACGACGCTGGTTATTGTCGCTTACTCGCAATGCAATCGGTCTAAATGGCGCTGATTCCGGCGGAATCTCATCAATATTCCAGGTGCGCTCTCCGGATTGGGAAAATCCAGAAGCCATATAATGGTCAACTGCTTCTGGAGTCGGTGCTCGCAAGACGATCTGACCTTGATCGAGCAATATCGTCTCGTCAGTCAATCGCAGGATGGCGGACATATTATGACTGACGAAAAGTACAGTTCTCCCTTCTTTCGCTACATCGTTCATTTTTCCTAAACATTTTCGTTGGAATTCAGCGTCACCTACCGCGAGCACTTCATCCACCACCAAGATCTGTGGTTCCAAGTGAGCCGCAACTGCGAACGCCAAGCGCAGGTACATCCCGCTGGAAAATCGTTTCACAGGCGTATCGATGAACTTTTCCACTTCTGAGAAGGCAACGATCTCGTCAAATTTTCGATCGATCTCCTCCCGCCTCATCCCTAGGATGGCGCCATTCAGATAGATATTCTCTCGCCCGGATAATTCCGGATGAAAACCTGTCCCAACCTCGAGCAGCGATCCGACTCTGCCGTGGATTTCAGCATAGCCTTTGGTGGGTTCGGTAATGCGGGACAAAATCTTGAGCAAAGTGCTTTTTCCTGCACCATTGCGGCCGATGATCCCCATCACCTGGCCTTGATAAACCTCAAAGGAAATATCCCGCAAAGCCCATATTTTCCCCTCCTCTTCCTTGCTTGCGGCCCGGTTCGCTCGCCCATCCCGGGTGAACGACTCTGATATTGTTTCTCGCAAGGTTCTATAACGCATGGGTGTTAATCCGATGCGATACTGTTTCCCTAAATCCTCTACTCGTATTGCAATTTCACTCATAATAATTTTGAACGTGATAGAGTTCTGCTCTTATCTACCTCACTCCAAGTCACCGATTGGCCCTCAAACCATATCCGCGAACGTTCGTTCCATCCTTCGAAAATAATACATTCCGCTAATAAATACGATTAATGCGATAACCGCTGAAACTCCTATCATTGGGCTTGGTGCATCTGACGTACCTAATAATGCCCAGCGAAAACCCTCCACTACTCCCACCATCGGATTCAAAGCATAGAAGAACTGCCACTGCTCTGGAACCTCGCTGGCAGAATACACGATCGGCGTGAGGTAAAACCATAGCTGGGTAATATATGGGATCATATAACCGATATCGCGATATAGCACATTCATGGCAGATAGCCATAAGCCGACTCCTAGGGCGGTAATTACAGCCAGGAGCAAAAATAATGGCAAGGTCCAAATATTTGAAGTAGGCGCAATCTGATAGTAATACATCAACCCCAACATCACGATGAAGGCTATGAGGAAATCTGCAAGACTTGAGAAAACTGAGGCTAATGGAATAACCATACGGGGGAAATAAATTTTTGTCAGCATTGCCCGGTTGGAGACCAGAGAGCGACCAGTGTCATTCAGCGCTTTTGCAAATACTCCCCATGGCAAGATTGCTGCATAAGAAAAGATTGGATAAGGAACATCTCCGGAATCGACATTGAGCAGACCACCAAAGAAAATGGAGAAAACGATCATAGAAAGAACCGGCTGTAAGATTGCCCATCCGGCGCCCAGTGCGGTCTGTTTGTAACGAACCTTCAGATCTCTCCAGGTGAGGAAATAAATCAGCTCCCGATACACCCACAGCTCGCGCAGATTGAGAGATCCCCACCCTTTTGATGGTTTGATGAGGGTTATTTCCTCATCCTGTTTGGCCAATGTTGATGATTCAATCATATTAGATGTATATGCCTTCGAATTCCCTGTCTAACCCTAAGAACCAATCCATTATCCATCTCGGTTCTCACGATACCAATCAATTGTTTTCTGCAGCCCAGTCTCGAAATCAGTCTCCGCTCGGAATCCAAAATATTCAACCGCCTTGGAGGTATCCAGAACTCGTCGCGGTTGGCCATTTGGTTTGGATGTATCCCAGACCAGTTCTCCTTCAAAGCCCGTCAACCGAGATATCGTGGTGACCAGGTCTCTGATGCTGATTTCATGCCCTGAGCCAAGGTTTACCGGTTCGCTGTCGTTATAATTTTCCGCCGCCAGCAGGATCCCTGCTGCCGCATCCTCTACGTACAGAAATTCTCGCGTCGGAGAACCATCTCCCCATACCACGATCTGATCGTCACCGCGTTCCTGGGCTTCAATACATTTTCGGATTAAGGCAGGTATCACGTGTGAGGTCTGAAGATCGAAATTGTCTCCCGGACCATAAAGATTGACCGGCAGCAAAAAAAGAGCATTGAAATCATATTGCTGTCGATAAGCCTGCGCCTGCACCAGCAGCATCTTCTTTGCCAATCCGTAGGGAGCGTTTGTCTCCTCTGGATATCCATCCCATAAGTTTTCTTCTTTGAATGGCAAGGAAGTAATTTTCGGATATGCACATATTGTCCCGATCGCCACGAATTTATCTACCTCGTGCTGCCAGGCTTCATGCATCAGTTGGGTTCCCATCATCAAGTTGGCATAGAAGTAATCCGCTGGTCTTTTACGGTTCGCTTCGATCCCACCCACCAAAGCTGCCAGATGAATGATGATCACCTTCTTTTTATTGCTGGAACCTTCCCTTGCCTGGATGCCATAATCATCGAATAACCGGTTGATCGATTCGATCTGTGTCAGATCGTATTGTTCGATACGGGGGACGATGACATCTTCAGCACCGCGCTTCTGGAGCTTGTCAACCACGTAATTCCCTAAAAATCCGGCGCCGCCGGTGACGATCACTTTCTTATCAACCCAATAAGATGAATATTCCATATCAGTTGTCATAATCATTAATTCTTAAGACACAATAAATTTCGCATTCCGGTACCGCTGGTCCTTGGGATTATCGATTATTCCGGAGCGTAATGCGTTGAGTACCTCTCTCACCCCATCTTCCACAGTGAAAAGAGTTTCAAATCCTAATTCCACACGAATCTTTTCGTACGAGACATGAAAATCCCTCATATCCCCCCCAAATGTCAAATCCTTATAACGAACCGTCGTTTCTGGCAATCGCCGCAGAATTACCTCGACAATCTTATCTTTTGAAAGATTACCGGTTTCCGAACCCAGGTTGTATATTTGTCCTCGCACTTTTTCAATCTCGCTCTGCAAACCGGCAACCAATCCTCTCACTGCATCCTGCACATGCATGAATGACCTTGAATACCCCCGCTGGTAGATCAGCAGATCCCGCTGGGTGTAAGCTTCCAGGATGAACTGGTTGACCAGCAGATCAAACCGGGGCCTGGGGGATAGACCATACAAGTGAGCCATCCGAAAGATCAATGGTGCACATCCAGACTCGGTTTGCGCCAGCAAATATTTTTCAACTGCGACCATAGTTTCCGCATACAGAGATTGAGGATTTACAGGCGATTCCTCAGTCGCTGGTGCATCTTCGCGGGAGGTCCCATAATTGCTGTATGTTGAGGCAAAGATAAATCGCTCGACACCGAGATCTTCTGCCTGTTCGAACACCCTCTGTGCAGCTTCAACGTTATAACGCCAGGCGACATGCCTCCCGACAGCTTGACAAGCAGGAAAACCAACAATGCCCGCGAGATGGATTATCGCGTGAGGCACAGGCATGTCTTGGTTGATCGCTGACCGGATTGTCCGTGATTCGCATACATTTGCTTTCACAAAGTTAAACTGAGGATGAGAGAAATATGCCAGCAAGGATTCACCACCATAAAGCAAATCATCCACCACAGTGACTGAATATCCCAATCGCAGGAGATGTCCACTCAGCAACGAGCCTAAATACCCAGCCCCGCCAGTTATTAATACGTGTTTTCCATCCACCACAGAAGCCATCTACTCTTCCAACCCAGTGCTGATAGGTACCTGTTCTTCTTTAGTTTCTTCTAAATGCAGGATAACTTGCAAGTCTCGCAATTCAACCAACGGCGCCTCAGGTGATTCTGTAATCGCAATCCCTTGCTCAAGACAGGTTAACCTGCAAATATCCGCGATATCTCCATCGCCTTGAATCTGCACCGAGTCATACCCAGCCAGCTTTATTTCAACAATCGCTTCCCTTACTCGTTCACGGACCAACCGGTATAAGTGCATTGACTGTTCGATATAGTTGACAGTCAAACGCGCCCGGAAGGCGATGCCTTCCGAAGTGATGATATAGCGTAATTTTCGCCTTTGGGCACGTTTAACCTTAACATAACCCTTCGAAACCAGGCGCTTAAGATGCCAGTTGACCGTTCCAACGGCAACTCCTAATTGAGCCGCTAAAGAGGCTTGGGTGATATCCGGGTCATACTCAATTTTTTCGAGCAGGACCATTTCACGATTTGGATCAGGGGATGTTTCCATAATAAATTCCAAAATTCAGTGGCTGAATTATAACTCCAGATTGATATTGGTCAAGGTCTCGGAACCTGCGTTGTTGTTATTAATTTATCCTCATGAAGGCGATTAAGTTGGCGATTATGCTGGACTTTTTCCTGCGATCACAGAATTTTCTTATTGGGGACGAAATTTCAATTTGAAGCTTATCAATCAATTTCAAGTGCTAGTTGCTTGAGGTCTTCATCAACCATCATTTGAACCAACTCGCTAAATCCAACCTTGGGGCCCCACTTCAATTCATTCACAGCCTTGCTGGGATCCGCAACTAAAATATCTACTTCTGCTGGACGGTAGAATTGAGGGTCTTGGATAACATAATCGTTGTAATCCAATCCAACATGGCTGAAGGCGAGTTCACACAATTCTCTCACCGAGTGTGTGACTCCTGTCCCAATCACATAATCATCTGGTGCGTCTTCTTGCAGCATAAGCCACATTGCTTCCACATAATCGCCTGCAAAACCCCAGTCGCGGCGGGAGTCAAGGTTTCCCAGCCGCAGCTCATCCGTCAATCCGAGTTTTATGCGGGCTACCCCATGGCAAATCTTACGCTCCACGAACTCCAACCCTCTGCGCGGGCTCCCGTGATTGAACAAAAGCCCGGAAACGGCGTACAAATCGTAAGATTCGCGATAATTTACTGTGATCCAATGGGCATAAACCTTCGCCACCCCGTATGGACTGCGTGGGTAGAAAGGCGTGCTTTCCCTCTGGGGGACTTCGCGCACTTTGCCGAACATTTCACTGGAAGAAGCTTGATAGAAGCGCGTCTTTGGGTTGATCAAACGGATGGCTTCCAGGAGACGAGTAACACCCAGAGCAGTCACCTCTCCAGTTAGTACAGGTTGGTTCCAGGATGTAGGCACAAATGATTGAGCAGCTAAGTTGTAGACTTCATCAGGCCTGAATCTTTCAATGACGTCCACTAACGAAGATTGATCGTGTAAATCTCCCTGAATTATGGTGATATCATCTTGGATCTGTTTGATTCGCTGGAAGGTCACTGTGCTCGACCGGCGAACCATCCCGATCACCTCGTAGCCCTTGGCCAACAAAAACTCTGCCAGGTAGGATCCATCTTGTCCAGTAATTCCGGTGATTATTGCAGTAGGCATCAGCCGCCTCCCTTTCTAAAATTCAGCGACTGAATTATAACCCTTCTTTGTTAGGAATCAACCCCCAAATATCCACTCAAATACTATCCAGAGCGATTTTCCCCCTTCATCCTCCCCCAAATATATAAAACTAGAAATACGATTGCCACACTTACTAAACCCAATCCCAAGGTCGCAAAAACATTATCGACGGGCCAGATGATCTGGTCACTCCTTTGCAGATACCACGGAATAAACCAGGCCAGGATGATCGCCAGGCCTAAGATTATCCGCCACAACCAGGGATTTTTAGTATCTCTTTGTGAATACCACACCCAGGCAACTAATCCAGCCTGCAGCCCGATAAACACTACCCTGTATCTGGGATTGTCCCAAAGATCGCCACCACTCCGGAAGGCCGCGATCAAAATTCCCATCCACACAACAATTGCTAATCCAATCAATAATTTTCTTTTTTCCTGTGATTTGATAAGTAATATCGGGGCTACCAGCAGGAAAGGAAGCATCAGAGTCCAACCTACTGACCGCCAGATAGCGATTCCTTTCCATATCGGAAGTCCCTGGTCCAACAAGGCTCCTGGGAGGAATGGCTGCAGGACTCCATAGCCGATCAAAATCGGAGTATTGACCCAGTCAGGCGTGGTATTAATGATCCGGCGGATTAATTGCGAGGAACGTTTGACGAAGTAAGCCTGCCAACGAGCAGACTCCTGGAACCACCAGGCAACCAGAGCGAATGGATTGCTGATCCCCTCTGGTGCGATTTGCTCCCATGCCAGCCAGATCCCGATTCCGGCGATTATCGCGACCCCAGCCAAGATGATCCAAAACCTGGTTTGACGTAAGAGTTGCCACCCATCCATCGACAAAGCAAGGATGATGATCATCAATAGGAAAACTCCAGCTATAGGTGGTGAGAATGGCAGCATCAACAGCAATGAAATAACCAGCCAGGCAATACCCATTCTGCTTCTGTCTTGTATATATCTGACCAGACCATAGATTGCTGCTGTAACTAGGGTCATCAAAAAAGCTTCCCGCATTTGGGAACTACCCAGGATGATCGCATCTGGGAATAACGCCAGAATCCAGGCTGCGACTCGAGCAGCATTATCTCCCCACAATCTTGCGGTAAAAGCCCAGCTGAATAGGACAGCCAGGGACGAAATTGAGGCTGTTATTACGATCATCAACAATGGTTGGTGCTGCTCACCGCCAAGATACCTGTAGACCAATCCACTCAGGAATAACATCCCGCCATATTGATCTACCTGCCGGTTTTCACCAATAGCCGAGAAAAGTGGATTATTCGATTGTGCCAATTCCCAGGCTGCAGTATCCCTCGCATGCGCATCTGCCATGATATATCCCCCCATTTCGACTTCAGTGCCATAACCCCAACTTGGTAGTCCTGTAAACCAGAGCACCCCAGCTGCGAGGCGGATGAAGGCTGCTCCAATAATTAACCATGCTAACCAGGTTGGCAGATGAAGAGATTTATCCGCTTTGACTGCCCGCCATCCGCCATACATAATCCCTATAGCAACCAGAATGACGACCAAAAACTGTCCCCAATATTGCACGTTTTCAGAGTCGCTGGATATCCAGGCCAGAAGAAAAGCCAGGCCAATCGCCACCAACCCAACGACCACGATCGGCCAAAGGCGAGTTATCCAGCGATTTGTTGGGGATTGATTTTCCATAAACGGAAGGTTGATCTAATTCTCGAATCCTAATTCATGGGTAAATTAGGTATCAAATACCGGACAATATTTTCCTGGCTCTTTGTTCCCAGGTGTACTCACCTGCAGTTTTTTTTGCGCATTCAGCTAATTCATTTCGCTTGAAGGGATTCTCAATCAATTTCTGTATTGCATCAACCCAAGAGCTGGTCTCATCTGGAGGTAAAAGGATAGCATTTTCCGCTGTCAACACATCTCTAAATACAGGTAAATCGCTGGCAATTATCGCTCTGCCACACGCCAAATACTCGAATAATTTCAT
This sequence comes from uncultured Anaerolineales bacterium, assembly GCA_937968125.1. GTDB lineage: Bacteria > Chloroflexota > Anaerolineae > Anaerolineales > UBA4823 > PFL25. The sequence goes on from CALBUI010000318.1 coordinate 11,106, forward strand.
CGGGCTGAGATATTTGGCGATATTACCACCGGATGAGGCAGATACTCGTTCCTGGTAGGGCATCAAGAGCACCTCACAAGCAGATTGAAAGGTGGGTAATTCTGCATTCGGAATGAATCCGGTGAAAAATGTGTTCTCCAGATCATTCTTTTTTGCCACCTCTTGAACCCTGGCAACATCCTTCGGTTCACCTCCCACAATCAAGAAATTCACTTGCGGTAACTGCTTCGCCAATTCGAGCAGCAGTGTATCACCTCTTCCTGGATAAAGGTGGCCAGTGTATCCAACCGTGAATCGATCGGTCTGAAATCTATCGCCTAGTTTATGACCAAATTTCCCATTGTCAGCTACCAGCTTGCGCCGGTTTTCCTCGGGTTCGGGTAAGCCTGTGTATCTCTCAAGGTCAACCCCATCAGGTTGCATTTGCAGAAATGGCGGTGCAATTGTTGAACCAAACTTTTCTCCCAAATCTGCTGCTAATGGGCTGGAAATTACGATCAGCCGCCGTGCCCCACTGCCATGCAAGAATATCCGAAAAAGCAGGGGACCAGTATTGCCTTGAGGAAAATCGTGAACTTCGAGGATGGTCTGTAAACCTTGTCGAGCCGCTATTGCCGCAGCCTGTGGTAAGCGGGTGTAGATGATCTCTGCTTCCCATGCGCGCGCCCAGCGAACCGCATGCCAGGCATAATCGTATTTCCGAAATCCGGGGTTTGCTGGCAGCCATTTCATCTGAAATTGGGTTGACAGCCCATAATGATTGGCAAGAAAGTCCCAATCACGATTTCCAACCTCAACCTTTTGATTCTCTTCCGGGATTGCTAAGCGGATGTCATGACCCAGACTTACAAAAGCCTGGCACATTTTCATCACCTGCAAGGTATTCGCCCTTCTGGAAGGCATTGACGTCGGAGCGATGATTGCTAATTTCATCCCAGCTGCTCCTGGCGATTAGTCAATTCTTTGAAGGTCTTACGCACATTCAATGATACCGAAAAGATATAAAATCCTGACAATAAGGCCGCACTCCCTAGATAACCATAGATCGGTACGATGGTGAATATACCGATAATCTTGAACACCGCTGCGATTGAGTTGATTTTTGCAGGATAATCTGCCCTCCCCAGGGATAATAGGGAGATGCGGTTCCAATAAAATGTGTTCGCCACCAATAGTCCGACCATCAAGATCAGTAATGCGGGATAAGAGGGTAAGAATTCCGGCGTGTAGAGGAAGGCAATTAAAGGTTTACCGAAGATCACCAGGAACAAGACTGCTAATACCGAATAAGTGAAAGCCATCAAGGAACCCTGGCGGAGAACGTAGCGCATGTTTTCCCAATTATTCCCAGCTACCTCCCGGGATAATTCGGGATAGGTTGCCTGGGGTAATGGGCTGACTGGCAGCTGAATTAAATTCGCCAGGCTCAAAGCAAGTTTGTAATAACCTGCTCCTGTCGGTCCGGTCAAGGCAGAAACCCATAGCAATTCACCATCTTTATTGACCAGGTTTATGGTCGCGCTAATGTTGGTGCTGAAAGCAAAACGAACGATCTCCTGCGTTCGATCTCGGAGTAGGCCAACCGGGGCTCGCCACCAACCTGTACCCCATTTCTGTGTAGCCAGAACTACTGCAGCTGTTGCAGATGCGATCGCCCCGGCGATCTTGCCTCCCATATATGCCAGCACAATTTCGAATAATCCCCCTTGATTGATGAAAACAAACCCGACCAAACTTAATGTCAGAATACTTTGCCCGATTGTTATCCCTGCAATGATTTTAAAACGATCGAAGATCTGGATCAGCCCAGTGGAGCTCTCTGCCATAAAATTCGCCAAGACGATCAAACCATAAAGTACAAACCAGAAAGTTGCCCCGGTATCCTTGGCGAGATATTCGGCGCCGAGGGGAGCTAACAACCAGATTAATCCAAAAGCGAAGAACGAGGTCAGTGTTTCCAAAATTCCTGCTGACTTGAATACGGCAGCAGCCCTGGTATCTTCACCCGCGACGGTGTATTCACCGACATACTTGATAACCAGCTCGCTCATCCTGAACGAGGCGAATTTATTGACCACGCTGGTGAAGAGGGTAATCGTACCCAGGATTCCGAAATCAGTCACCCCAAGCAATCGGGCAACAAGAATACTCTGCACCATGCTCAATACTGCTGCGACGCCTGTCGCGCTGAAAAGGTACCCCGAATTCTTTACAACTCGCTGGATTAACTCGTTCCCAATAAGGCGGTTGAACAATGCGCCAAACTTACTGGTCGGCGGTTCAGGCATGGATGCTAACCGGGAATATTCCTTAAACCATGTCGGTGCGGATCTGGCTTGCCCACTCTCGCTCCACCTGATACCAGGACACTAGGTTTGAGACCCCTTCCTCTAGTCTTACCTGCGGCTGCCAGCCAAGTAGTTCTTCTGCCTTATCCACATCTGCCCTATTGGCTTTCATGTCAGCAGGATGGATTGGGTGGTGCACAATATCTGCTTGCTTGCCAATCTTCTTTTCGAACATCCTGATCAGGTCATTGATCTTAATTGTTTCTGACCCTCCAAGATTGATCACCTGGTAATCTAATGGTTTTAAACCGAGTATTGTCCCCCTGGCGATGTCATCAACGTATGTAAACCCTCGAGATTGTTCGCCATCCCCATTGAGCTGGATTGTCCTCCCCTCATGTATCCATTGTGCCAATCGAAACATGATCATGTCAGGACGAGCTGCCGGCCCATAAACGGTGAAGTAACGGAATATAGTTACATCGATATCGTACAAGTAGTGGTAGGTATATGCCAAAACTTCAGCACCCTTTTTGCTAGCCGCGTATGGCTGAAGTGGGAGATCACTTCTGGCTTCCTCACTTGTCGGGAGGGGTGCATTGGCTCCGTAAACGCTTGAGGTTGAGGCGAGGATGAATTTCTTTATCGTATATTGGCGGCAGAGTTCCAGTAAGTTCAAGGTGCCGGTGATATTTGTTTCGAGATACATCCAGGGATCTTCAACCGATTTCCGGACACCGGCTCTGGCTGCAAGATTGATGACTGCATCGAAACCTTTGTCTTGTGAAGTTTTATCAAAATTGGCGGCTAACTCTTTTTTATCAGCAATATTCGTCAAAAAAAAATCGAACCGCTCGCGATCAACCAGTCTCCCCAGACGATATTCCTTCATTCGGACATCGTAGGCATTGTTGAGATTATCAACTCCGATGACTTCATGCCCGTTATCCAGCAGAAGCTCTGCCACACGAGCGGCAATGAAACCCGCAACCCCCGTTATAAAATAGCGTTCCATCTAGGTATCTGTTCCTCAGCTGCGGTAGCGATTATCATTTCACAACCGTACGACTCGGGGGTCATCCCGCCCGGCATTACCAAGAGCATTACGCGTGTCGATGATAAGTGAGGCATTATTTAGAATGCCCTCGTAATCATAGGTTGAATGATCCGTGACGATTACAACACAATCTGCATTCTGCACACCTTCATCAATATCGTTTAAGCTCTCTAAGGTCCAATCATCGTGAGAAATTGTTGGGATATAAGGGTCATGGTAATCTAAATCTGCCCCTTTTTGACGCAGCAAACCGATAATGTCCAATGAAGGGGATTCACGGATATCATCCACATCCGGCTTATATGCCGTACCAATAATGAGTATTTTGCTGCCCTTGAGTGGTTTCTGCTGCTCGTTGAGTGCATCTTGAACTTTTTTGACCACATAACGAGGCATTTCAGTGTTAATTTCAGACGCCAGATCAATGAAGCGAGCTGTGTAATTTAAGGCTTTTAATTTCCAAGAAAGGTAAAGGGGATCGATGGGAATACAATGCCCCCCTAGTCCTGGACCAGGAGTAAATTTCATATATCCAAAAGGCTTTGTGGCAGCAGCATCAATTATTTCCCAAACATCCAATCCAAGGCGGTCGCACATGATCGCCATCTCGTTCACCAATCCGATATTGATCATGCGGAAGGTGTTTTCAAGAAGCTTCGCCATTTCCGCGCTTTCCGCTGAGGAGACAGGCACGACAGTCTCTAACGCCTGACCGTACCAGAAGGAAGCGATTTCGGAACAAGCGGCTGTGATCCCCCCGATAACCTTTGGCGTATTATACGTCGTCCAATCCTCGCGTCCGGGATCAACTCTCTCAGGAGAAAATGCAAGAAAGAACTCTTCGCCAACTTCTAACTCGCTATTTTCTGTTAGCTTGGGCAGTAATATTTCACGAGTTGTGCCAGGATAAGTTGTAGATTCCAATACGATTACCATCCCGGGGTGGATGTATTTCGCCAGTTCATCGGTTGCAACCAAAATAAATGATAGGTCTGGATCTCCAGTTTTCCTCAATGGTGTTGGAACGCAGATACTGACTCCATCCGCCTCTTTGAGCGCAGAAAAATCATTGGTCGCTTTCAACTTTCCTGATTGGATCAATTCCTTAATCTTTTCGCTAGGAATATCCTGGATATAGCTTTCGCCCCGATTGATTGATTCAACCTTGCTCAGAACAGGTTCAACACCTGTGACATCAAATCCAGATTCTGCAAAAAGGGTCGCCAGCGGTAAACCGACATATCCCAGTCCAAGGATGACGATCTTGGCAGACCGATTTTGAAATTTATCCTGAAGATCTTCTTGGTAAGTTTTCATTTACACCTCAAAACAAGTTTAGCTGCTTTGGTTCTGTCTCATCTTTCCCTTCATCTTCAATCGCAGGAGGTGGAGCACCTGCATCCGCGATCAGTTTGGGTAATAGGTGAAAATCATTTTCAATGACTGGTCTCAATGAGCCCTGGTGTAGTGCAGCAGCTGGATGGTACATAGGAACTACTAAACGCCCTTTGACTTGCACAGGTTGTCCATGGACATTGCCAATCTTTACATTGGGTATAAATAAGTTCATCGAGAAGCGTCCAAGGGTGACAATTACTTTTGGATTAATTGCCTGGATCTGCCGGTCAAGGTAGGTTTTTGTACAAGTATCCACCTCTTCTGGTTGTGGATCACGATTCTTCGGAGGACGGCATTTGACCACATTGGTTATAAACACATCTTCACGTTTCAACCCAATTTTTGACAACAATTCTTCTAAAAACTTCCCTGCCGCGCCAACAAATGGTCGTCCCTGTTCGTTTTCATGAAAACCAGGACCCTCACCGATAAACA
>CALBUI010000319.1 GCA_937968125.1 uncultured Anaerolineales bacterium
CGCCGGATGGTTATTGGATTAGGTCTGCTCTTGCTTGCGCAATTTTTGCTGATCTTCAACGCAGGTTTAGCCCAATTTTTTCCAATATCCTCCGATTGGATGCCCATCCTCGACCGTGCCGTCACCGCCATCAGCCTGGTGATTTTGATCTGGTTGTGGGTTTTCCCCCAGGCTTCAAGTCGCATTGATTCCGCCGCCCTGTTGACTGGCCTGCTGATACTTTTATTGACCGTGTTAACCGGTTTGTGGTGGGGAAACCAACCCGCTCAAGCTTACTTCAATGGCTCACCCCCCGATTTATTGTGGGCTGGGTTATCCTTACTATTAGGAATAGCGGGGGGTATCCTCTTGCTCATTCGCCGTCCTGCAGGATACGGGATTGGCCTGGGGATGTTTACCTTGTTGTCCCTGGGGCTGCTGGTTTACCTGATCGATCCATCACCTGTGGGAGATTATCCTGGTATGGTCCGGATAATGCAAATCGCGGCCTATCCACTGCTGCTCACCCTCCCTATTCGCTTTAGTCTCGGTGATGAACCAGAAGAGCTGGAGGCTGATCGGAGGGTATTCCAGAATCTACAAACCATCGCCGCCAGTTCTGATTCGTTGGAGGTCAACCAGTCAATTACTGCGATCGTATCACATGCGATGAATGCTGATCTGTGTTTGCTGCTCTCTCCCCCGGATGCGAACAAGCACATCAACCTGTTATGTGGTTACGACCTGGTCCACCAAAGGCCAATCGGTGCGGCCACCTTCGAGGGCAAGCTCATCCCAGTGGTATCCGAGTCACTCCGCCAGGGACGGCCGCTGCACCTGCCCGCTGAGGGGAGCATTCCTGATCTGGAAGGATTTGAAAAGATTTTAGGCCGGCCCATCTCAGGCTCCCTGCTCTCTGCGCCAATGCTCATGCCTAATGGAGAATCTGACAGGTCTCTGCTGCTGTTGACGCCCGAATCTGATCGTTCCTGGACGGCTGCGGACCAAAATCACCTGGCGGACATCGCCGGGTCGCTGGCTGGCATTATCGATTTAAAAAATTTATCCCAGTCGAATGCAGAGCAGCTGGCCCAAACTAGCAGCACCTTACAAAATATCCAGGATGAAAACGACCGGCTCAATGACGAGCTGATCGAGATGAGCTCGAGATATAATTCTTCTGAGCAGAAAGTTGAGCAATTGCAGATCGAACTGCGCAAATTGATGGATGACCTAGAAATGGATCCGACCTCCCAGACTCAAGATAAGGGCCTGCCTGAGTGAAAAACGGTATCTTCGGCCTTAACAGTGTCATCCTGGGCGGCCTGGCAGCGGGTCTGTCTATTGCCATCGTGCTTGGCAGCTTACTGCTCGCGCTCACCGAAGGTGGTCGATCATCAACTTTTGATTCTTTCCCAACCCTGGAAAGTGTGAACCTCCTCACCCCAACTGCAACACCTACGCTTGGAATACCAACCATCACCCCAACCAGGAACGTACCTCCTACTTCTACTCCGCAGGTTGTCTTAGAGGAATCCGCTGAAATTGAAAATTGTGAATTTCCAATTGGATGGCTGCCTTATACGATAAAACGTTCTGATACCCTAAATAAACTTTCTACCTCCACTGGAATTTCTCCTCAACAGCTGGCAGATGCAAACTGTCTTTCGCAGTCCCAATTAACCCCTGATTCGATCATTTTCCTTCCACCCGCGTCCCCAACATCTCCACCGGTCACTTGCGGCGCTCCCCGAAACTGGGTGGCTTATTATATTCAACGGGGGGATACATTATTTGATATCGCACAACGAGTCAATTCGACTGTCAGCCAGATCAAGAATGCAAACTGCCTCAGTTCGAATGACATTCGCACAGGTCAAAAACTATACGTACCTTATCTACCGGCTCCAAAACCCAACCCAACATTGATATTGCCAACTGAAACCTCACCGCCACCAACCAGCACCCAGGCGCTGCCCGCAACCAGCACTCAGGCGCCGCCTCCAACCAGCACCCAATCGCCACAGCCAACCAGCACGCAGGCGCTGCCCCCAACCAGCACCCAGGCGCCACCTCCAACCAACACCCAGGTGCCACTTCCAACCAACACCCAGGCGCCACAGCCAACACCAACCGAGGCTGTTATCTCAAATCTTCCCCATCCTTACCCATCCCCGTGATGATTACCGGGTCGAGCCATAAACATTACACCTAGATATGGTCATCTTATCAACCTGTGGTTTCCAAATCAATGCGCTATAAACTCCCAATCATACTCATAGCAATGCTGCTCGTGATTACTGCATGCAATTTTCCGATGGCGCCTGCAGCAGTGAGTATGAATCCGAATTTCCTATATAATCCCAGCAATCCAACTGCCACCGCAACACCCTTTCAACCCATCGAACCGACGGCGATATTTTTCCCGACAGCAACCCCAATACCGCCAACACCTACACCCCTGCCGATCGGTCAGTATTCAGGCATTCCCAGCTCTACCCGTGCTGGTTTACTGCCGCAGCCAAAGGGTCAGATTAATATCCTGCTCTTAGGATCAGACCAGCGCCGAGGTTCAGGCGGGTTCCGAACCGATGTGGTGCTCCTGGTCACCATTAACCCGGCCGATAATTCGATAAATGTTACTTCTTTCCCTCGCGATCTTTACGTCACAATTCCAGGTTATACACGGAGTCGCATCAATACGGCCTTTGCTCGAGGTGGTTTTGAGACAATGGCTGATACATTTGAAGTCAATTTAGGAGTTCGTCCCGATTACTACGCGCTGATTAATTTCTGGTCCTTCGTGGATGTTGTCAACAGCCTGGGTGGCATTGATGTATATGCCTCAAAGCCATTGAGTGAGCGAACAGCCGTTGGATGGTTCAACATTCCAGAAGGTTGGAACCACATGGATGGTGAAACTGCGCTCTACTATACTCGCTCCCGGTATTCGACGAGTGATTTCGATCGCAACCGCCGCCAGCAAGAAGTGATCACAGGCATCGTGTCAAAGATGATGAGCCTGTACTCCATTGCAAAAATACCCGAGCTGTACAGGATCTATTCTGAGAATGTAACTACGAATATGAAATTAGGAAATGTTATTCCCCTAATACCCGTAGCTGCCAGGATTAAAAATACGGATAACATTGATCATTACTATATCGGTCGGGGAGAAGTGAGCAGCTGGAGGACCCCAGGCGGCGCGGCGGTGCTGCTGCCCAACCAAGCTGCAGTTGAGGCAGTCATGCGCAAAGCCTTGAACAGTCCTTGATCCAGCTAATTAAACGAGTGATAAATTGCTAAAATGAACCCGCTCCAGGGAAAAGGTTCCTTTATCTGGAAAATACCGAGCTGTGAGAACGGCGACCCCCAGGCGATCGCCTCGGTAGCTCAAGAAGCGCGCCTGACTCACGTGCTGATCAAGATCGCAGATGGAGTGAGATCTTATAATATTTATGAAGGCGTGGACCTAGTCCCACCGGTCGCCCGAAAGCTGCGCGAGCTCGGAATCCAGGTGTGGGGCTGGCATTACGTGCGCGGGAAGAATCCACTTGGTGAAGCAAACAAAGCCATTGACCGGGTTTTGTCCTTGCAGCTAGATGGCTATGTGATCGACGCTGAGGGCCCATATAAAGATCGCGGGAAAGCTGCAGCGGCCCGCAAATTTATGACCCGTCTGCGTGAAGGGCTGCCAAAAAAACCGGTTGCGCTCAGCTCATATCGCTTCCCTTCCTACCATCCACAGCTGCCCTGGCGCGAGTTTCTTGAGGGCTGCGATTTCAACATGCCGCAAGTGTATTGGAAATTTGCAGACAATGCAGGTGAGCAGCTGGTGCGCTGCGTGCGTGAATTCCAATCGATCACTCCCTATCGACCGATCATCCCAACTGGGGCTGCCTTCCGGGAACACGGCTGGTCACCAAAACCTGAAGAAGTGATTGATTTCTTTGAAACTGCCCAAGAGTTAAATTTATCAGCGGCGAATATCTACAGCTGGGATTCTTCACGGGCACACCTGCCGGAGGTATGGAAGACCAGCGCGGAATATGAGTGGTTTGCTCCCACCACGCCAGGAGATATCACCGAACAATACATTGCGGCACTCAACACCCATGATCCGGACCAGATATTGGAATTGTACAACTCAAACGCGGTCCATATCACCGCCGCCAGGTCAGTCCAAGGATTTCAAGATATGCGAGTTTGGTTTCAGGCACTGCTTTTCAGCCTATTACCAAACGCAAAATTTACCCACACCGGATTCTCCGGTACCGGGAACTCAAGACACTTGACCTGGACTGCGACCTCAGATATGGGTACAGTTCACAACGGCAACGATACCTTTGGCCTATACAAAGGTAAGATCACCTACCATTATTCGTTTTTTACTTTAACCAAGGAAGAGTAAAAAGAAGTTACTAGTTACTGGTTATTAGTAATTATTTCTTTTTTGTCTTAGACCGGGAACTCGATTTGCGGGTCGTCGGTTTTTTGGCTTTACTTTTGGCTCGGGGTTTCGATGCGGATTTCTTGATCACAGGTCTCGGGAAGTCTCGGGGAGAGATCAAGCCCGTCACCCTATCGCCTGGTTTGAGATCAATAATCTTTCGACCACGTGCGGTCCGACCTTGCTGTGGGGCTTCATCCAGACGGACCATCTTGGTGGCCATCTTTGCGAAGTCCACTGTGACACGCCGGGTACCCTTCCCAGTTGAGACACCGGCAACCTGGACGTCTTCTGGCAGTTTCCAGGCTATCACCCCTTTACCATGACGACCCTGGCGGGGAAACTGCTTCGGATTAAGACGTTTGGCAGTTCCATCCGTCGCCATTAAGAGGATCTCTCCATGTGCTGGGATCAATGCTGTACCAACCAAGTAATCATCGTCTTGCAGTTTAATCCCCATCACACCAGCTGAATACAGACCCATGCCTCTCACCGATTCCTCAGAGAAGCGGATTGCCATGCCGTTGGCAGTGACCATCAGCAGTTCATCTTTGCCATTCGTCAGGTGATACCAGCCTAGCTCATCACCATCATTAACTCGCACCATCGGGAATGGCTGCGCTGAAGGTCCGGGAATATCACTTAAGGGAGATTTCTTGACCATGCCCTGGTAAGTGGCAGTCAGCAGGTAGAAATCGTTTTGCCGTTCGTTCTTTGGTGGCAAGGTAAACGCAGCCACTAGTTCATCTTTGTCTGTCAAGGGAGAAACTTTTGAAAATGGAACGCCCTCGCTGGGTTTGTCCTTCCCTTGAAGGACGTGCATTGGAATTGCAGCCGCCTCCCCATTTGCAGCGACCAGGTACAGCGTGTCGCGAGTCTGCGCCTTTACCAGGATCCTGGCATAATCGCGGCCACTCAAACGGGGCAGCTTGTCTCCTTTTGTTCTTGATACCAATCCCTGCGGAGATACCATCACCCAGACAGATTCATCTGGTACCAGATCGCGAGCAGTGAGCATGGCAGCTTTGGTTTTGCCGCGTTCCAGGTGCACGACCTGCGTTCGCCGCTGATCGCCGAAGGTCTCCTTAATCAAGTCCAATTCTTCACTGACCACCTGGCGCATCTTGCGCGGGGATTTCAACAGGGCTACCAACTGCGTAACAAGCTTGCTGACATCCCGGTATTCCTGGTCGATTTTCTTCCTCTCTAATGCCGCCAGGCGTCTCAAGGGCATGTCCAGGATGGCGGTGGCCTGTATTTCAGATAATTTAAACTTGCGCATCAAGCGCTTTCGGGCTGTCTCAACATCTGCTGCGCGCCGGATCAAAGCGATCACCTCATCCAGGTTCTGAAGGGCAATCCGCAATCCCTCCAGAATATGTGCCCGTTTGCGAGCTTTTTCCAAATCGAATTCAGTACGCTTGCGGACGATCTCCAGGCGGTGTTCCAGGTAAACCCGCAAGGCCTGCTTCAAGGTCAGCATGCGCGGCTCACCATCCACCAACGCCAACATGATGAAACTGAAGGTGTTGCGCATCTGGGTGCTCTTATAGAGCGATTTAAGGATCTCCTCCGGATCGACAGTCTTGGTCAACTCAATGACGATCCGCATCCCCTGCCGGTCGGATTCATCGCGCAGATCGGCGATGCCTTCTATCTTTTCCTCGCGCACCAGGGTAGCAATACGCTCGATCAGGGTGGACTTATTGGTCATGTAGGGCAGCTCGGTGATGATGATCCGGTTGCGACCCCGGCTCATTTCCTCCAGGTGGGCGCGTGCTTGGACAATTACCTTCCCCCGTCCTGTGCCGTATGAACTGACCAATGAATCGCCGTCCGTATCCTGGATGATCATGCCACCGGTGGGAAAATCGGGACCCTGAATAAAGCCCATCAAGTCTTCAACGGAGATATCATCCAGTTTAGTCCATTTACCCAGCAGGTAGTTGAGAGCATCGATCACCTCTCCAAGATTGTGCGGGGGGATGCTGGTCGCCATCCCAACTGCGATCCCGGTAGCCCCGTTGACCAGCATGTTTGGAAAGGCGGCTGGGAGCACATTCGGTTCAGTCAGAGTACCATCGAAATTCTCCACAAAATTGACGGTATCCTTTTCGAGATCCGAGAGCATGTGCGAGGCCAGCAGGGACAGGCGAGCTTCTGTGTAGCGCATGGCGGCCGGTGAGTCACCATCCATGCTGCCAAAGTTGCCCTGTCCATCCACCAGCATAGCCCGCATAGAGAAATCCTGTGCCATACGCGCCATGGCATCATAAACGGCCATGTCACCATGCGGGTGATATTTACCCAGGACCTCCCCAACGATACGGGCCGATTTCTTGTGTGAAGAATTCGGGGTGATGTTCATGTCATGCATGGCATACAGGATGCGGCGGTGGACCGGCTTCAACCCATCCCGGGCATCCGGCAGCGCACGCGCCACGATCACGCTCATGGCGTAATCCAAGTATGCTTGCTGCATCTCGTTATCGATATCGATTTTGTGGACCAAACCGATTTCCATGTTCTACTCCTGCGGTGTTGTATATTCAGCGGCAGCGCCCCCGCCGCTGGTTAATTTTTAGAATATATGTGCTGAATCCTATCTTAAGGGTAAATTGAAAAAACGTCAACCGGGAAAATGGATATTGGGTATTAGTTATTGGGTATTAGATATTGGTTATTAGTGATTGGCATGGATTTTGGATGAATTTCAGCCAAATCTCTCCTGATATGCCGCGTGGATGGCCCGGTTATCCCTCACATTTTCAAGATAGCTACGTCGCAGGCCTTCATCATTGATATTGTCCGCTACCATCATCATCCGCGCGGAGGCCTGGTGCAAGTATTCCTCCGCTTCTTCTTGGCGATCATTAGCCTGCAAAGCTCGTGAGTGTTGAAATTTAACCTGTTCAGGCATATACCAATAATTAGGTTGCAGCTCGAACCACTTCAAAACCTCTTCAGTGAATGAAAGGGCTGACTCAGCATGGGAACGATCTTCCACCATTAGAGCAAGATGGAGTTGGGCTTTTGTATACAATCCGAGTCAAATTCACCCTCCAATTATTACCATTCAGACTATATTTGCCATATATGATGGTAGAATGATTAATAGGATTTGGTTGCAATAATCAAACTAGCAATTCGACCATTCAGATTTTCATCATCTCTTGTAAAACTTATCAAAAAAATGTGGCGGGCAATTCAGTGTTTAATCGGACGAGTAAGTCTTCAATATTAATTTTCCTACTGTAACCATTGGTAATTGGGAATTGTTCTCATTGTTTAACAAGAAGAGGTACTCAATGAAAAAGAAGTATGATCAGATAGCATTTGACAAGATTACCAGGAAGGGATACCCATCTATCGAAAAGGGATACGGACGAAAATTAATCACTGCATTATTAATTATCCTCTTCGTGGTGGTTTTTCCATTTGATGAGCATTCAAACGGGATCGCAGCTGTTGAGGTATCCGGCAACCATTCCGCAATATTCCCAGGCCAGCGTCCATCGATGCCATTCGATCTGAGCGGTTACATAGAAGTACCTTATGCATCTGAGTTGAATCCAAGTGGCGGGGAAATGACCATCGAAGCCTGGATTAAACCAAATGCTGATAATCGCAACGAGACAATCGTAGGAAATGGCTGGAAATCGTCATATTGGTTTGGGCTTGAAGGTAATGGGCAACTGCGCTTCACCCCATATGGTTCGGCTGGTCTGGTTGACAGCGTTGGAACGATTCAAGCAGGTGTTTGGAACCATGTTGCAGTAACCTACGACGGCACGACTCGAAATTTTTACTTGAACGGCGTTCACGACTCACAGTCAAATGCGAAGCCTGGCAACATCGTCCCTGCCTCTCCAGGACAATTCTTGGGAATTGGCTTTGATAGGGAGGATACTTTTGTACCAAACTATTTCGGTGGCCTGATCGATAATGTCCGCATCTGGAATGCAGTTCGCAATGGAGCACAAATCAAGGACAATATGTTTACACCCTTCAGCTCCCCACAACCTGGTTTAATCTCCGAATGGCATCTAGACGGGAGTGGGAATGATCCAATCGGGGGTCATGACGGCGTTATCAAAGGTCAAATCGCCTTCACTAACGAAGGTGCTATCCCCCACGATGTACCCATACCGGCAATAATTACGACACCAATTCTGGATGGCATCTGCAACACGACGACTGAGTATGCTGGAGGCACACAAGTGACGGTTGACGGTACCAGTGTATGGCTAATGCGAACCTCCGATGACTTGTGGATCTGCTTTGATGACCTGCGTGTGGATTCGATAAGAGCTCTTGTTTTCCTGGATGTAGATTTCACTCGCAGAGATCCAGCTCACTCAGAGCATTTGCTCCTAGGTATCTGGAACAATGACACAATTGGGGCTTGGAAGGGATCTGGTGTTGGGCCATATGTTGGAACGAATTCCACTGATGGCAAATGGGATGGTAAATTCCTGGTGTGCTGCGGCGACTTCCCCACATACCGGGCTGAATACCGCATCAGCCGGGATTTGATCAAGGGCTGGCACCATGCCGTTGGTCTTGCCCTGGGAAAGTCGGGTGCAGATTTTAATTTTGCGGATTTGTGGCCCGCATTAGCTGAAAACAATTTGCCCAGCACCTGGAGCAGAACCTTGGGAAGCATTGTCTCTTACATTCCGATCGCAGTGAGGTAAGCTTCTTCAAAAGAAAATTAATAAGTTAGAAATTAATAATTTCAGGGAACCTGCGTCCATTCAGGCGGGTCACGCGGTTCTGGCTGCTTCCCATAAAACACATCATCCAACCACAGAGCTCCCCGTCGGACAAAACTTGAGCGAGCTATCCCCCAACGCAGCATATTGTGCGGCAGTGTATCTGGGTGAGAGTATGGGCAGACAGCCATACAAATGCCGCAATCCGTGCCGATCACGTTCCAATAAAGGAAACAGGTCTCCGGATTGATCTGCCAACGCAGAACACCATCGATATCCTGGCGGGGTTCGAAAGGGATCGATTTGCTGGGGCAGTTCTCCGCACATTTCTTGCAGATGGTACAGAAATCGATCACGGCTTCATCAAGTAACCTCTCATCCTCCAGCAGCTCCAGTGTCGTCGTCACCACTCCCAACCTGACCCGCGGTCCCTGCCTGGGAGTCATCAACAATCCCATCCTACCAATCTCCCCTAATCCCGCATCTCTGGCCACCAGGGGTGCGATCACCCGGTAATTCCCATCGATATGGGCGCGTGCCTCGTAACCCAGCCGGCGAATCGCCTCAGCCAGCTGGACGGCTACCCGACCTGCTTCCACATACTGCCGGGCAGACTCCATCACTCCCGGAGCCGTCGGATTAGCGCCCACCATTTCGTGGTCCATCTCCACCGTAAAGGCTATTGCAAATTCGTGTTCGATGGGAATCTCAGCCCCATAAGTTCCTGGCCCGCGACCAATGTGGGAGTAAAGATGATATGGCCGCATCCTAGTGACTCCCACTTCCAAGGCGCCATAATAACCTGCCAACCCCTTGATGAAGGCAGTCATCTTATCCCTGGGCAAGACTATTTTGTTTTCGACTGGTTTTCCTGCCACCATTTCGCCCATAATTTCCGTGAAGGTGAAGCTGGCTTCCGGGGAGGTGAACAACACTTCATTGGCCAGCTTTGACCGTGGAGACAGCAAGCCTGGTTTCGTGCGGGTGTGATCATCGAACTTTTTATTTTCGGGGCGCATTTCGTAGTATGCCTGGTAGTTGTCACTGCCTGGTTGAAGCCGTGCCCGGGCAAACATGATATCTCGTTCGTCAAAACGCGTCTTTGGAGTGTCATTTCCGATTTCGATTTTTCCCATTGGCAGCAAGGAAAGGGCCAAAATGAGAAGCAGCCCAGCTCCAATTAGCGAGAGCAAAATTAATTTTGCTTCTTGACTCAGCAGCGTGAGGAGAACAAAAGCAAGCATACCCCCGATGGCGATTATTGTGCTGATTCGAAAGGCACGTCTTTCTTTTTCCCAGTAAGAGAACAATGCAAATCCCCCGGAAATTAGCAAGTTTATTGCGGCAAGAATGAGAAATACAAAGTTCATTATTTCACCAAAAATCTTTTATTGGCACCAGAAAAAAGTTCTAGGTACCGTATACATTTACTCTTGGCATCAAGGTAGAATTGCACACTGTGACGAGGTCAAGACCATCAGATTCTGATATTCATCCAGTTGAGGAGATTGCTTCAGCCGATTCGCTCCTTCGCAATGACATCTGATAATCTGTCTGACGGTCATTGGTATTTCCATACATTTAAGTTATGAAGAAATCAGCGTTTGGTAAATACGTTCTAAGCCTTCATTGACATAATCGTTTGGCAATCCATAACTGATGCGCAGATGATGGTCCAGTCCGAAATGATCACCGGGGACGACCAGGGTACTCTGCTCAGCGATCAACCTGCGCACAAGTTCACTGGAGTTGATCTGCCGGTTGTAGCGCACGAAGGCAATCGCAGCAGCCTGGGGAGGTACCAGGCTGATCAGATCACTTTTTTCATGGCACCAACTCTCAAAATTCCCATAACCACGGCGAACGTATTCACGGGTGCGGGCTACAATGCGCGGGTGTACCTCGGAGGAAAGTGCGTAAGCAGCCAGCTTGTTACCCAACATAGTGGCGCTGATGGTGATGTAATCCTGGCGAGCCCAAATCTCATCGGCGAACTCGTCCGGAGCAACAACCCATCCGAGCCGTAGCCCGGGTAAGGCGTAGGCCTTTGAAAGGCTGCCCACCGCGAAGACTCGCTCATAATCTCCCCAGAAGGAGGGGGTAAATTCATCTGTGTTGTGCTCTGCACCAGCGTAAACCTCGTCTGCCAGAATCCAGGCCCCCACCTTATCAGCAGCCTGAACGATGGTCGCTCTTTCCTCAGGAGTCAAGATATAGCCGGTTGGATTATTGGGATTACAGATGGCGATCAACCGGGTTTTGGCGGATATAACTTGGGAAAACTCGTCCAGGTCCAATCCCCAGCCAAGCTCTTCCTTTAAAGAGAAGGTCTTAAGTGAAAAATTGAAATTTTTCGCTATGCCCCATATTTGCATGTAATTGGGCAGCATAACCGCGATCTCATCGCCAGGATCCAGCAGGGTTAACAGCGTGGTGAAATTGGCCTGGGCAGCACCCGCAGTGACAACTACCTGCCCCGGTGCCGCGCCGGGATATAAGCGGGCAATTTTCTCCCGCAGCTCGATCGTGCCGTTCGTTTGGGGATAGTTCAGCTCTGTAGAGAGGGTTTCTTCGATCAAATCCTCATTATTAAAGAACAGATCCCGCATCGTCATCGGATGGACCCCGCTCTCCGAGAGATTGTATTCCACCTGGTTCTCCCAGATCGACATCTCCCGCTCCAGCAGAAATGGTTGGAAGTCCTTTTTCATCAACTAATGCCTCCGGATAATTATTTCTATCTGATGAACTTGATAATTGCGTGGGGGAAAAGAGCTTCACCTGCGTCCCACAAAAACCAGATTATCGCATCATCCTGGTTACCTGCACTATATTTTCAGCCCCAGACCTTTGCTAACCGCTTCCTGGTAAGCCAGGCGAGCAATTTGGGTATCCTGCACGCCGACTCCCGTCAGGTCGCAGATCGTGATCTGATCATCTTTTTGCCGTCCTGGTTTAATGCCTGCTGTCAGCTCCCCCAGTTCAATGACCTCACTCTCATCCGTGATGATGCCGGCCTCTTTGGCGTGATGCAATTCTCCTAACCTGAAAACTTGTGATCTCCGATCGCAGACTATCAGATCAACGTGTTGGAATACTTGCGGATATATCTCCTGTTTATGCTCCGCATCAGAACCCATGCAGGTGATATGCAAACCTGGATGCAGCCAATCTGCCTGAAGATAGGCTTCCCGGGAGGGCGTCGAGGTGACAACGACCTGGCATTCTCTCACCACCATCTCCGGAGTCTCCGCCTGGACAACATCCACGTTGAGCAATTCCCCCATCTCCTGGCTATATTGTTCGACCTGTTCAGGCTCAATACCATATACGAACAGCTTTTGATAATCCCTGACAAGTTTTAATGCACTCATCTGGTAGCGAGCCTGGACACCTGACCCGATGACACCTGCATTTTGAACCGATTTTGGCGCCAGGTATTGAGCTGCAATCGCTCCGGCGATACCGGTGCGCACATCGGTGAGATAACCGTTGTCCAGCAACACTGCCTGGGGTCTGCCAGTCTGTGCACTGATAACGACCATCATGCCGCTGCCTGTGGGCAACCCTCGTTTATGGTTTTCAGGGAAACCGGAGGCGATTTTGATGGCGAAACTATCCAATCCATGAACATAGGCTGATTTGACATCCACTTCACCATGGTGCTCATCTATATCTATGCGCATAATTGGTGGTATGGTCACTTCCCCTTTCGCTATCTTGGTAAATCCTTCAGTGACCACCTCAAATGCCGCCTCATCCAATCTTACACACTCCCGAATTTCAGCTTCATTCAAAATTGTTATAGTCATCAAAGCCTCCCATCCCAGCCCCGAAAATTCGGCAAGGGAACCTGTGTCAAATTTCCCTATGCTGTCGTCTGGTATTGATATATTCCCTGTGCCACTTCCATCAAACTACCCAGACCCACATTGCTCCCGCTGATAACCAGGGCGACTCTTTCACCCATATCCTTCACTTTCCCCGCCAGGAGAGCAGCAATCCCCACGGCACCCCCCCCTTCAACCACCAGGTGCTCTTTCTCAAGGGCAAAAGTCATTCCCGCTGCGATCTCGTTCTCAGTAACCAATACAGTTTTGTCAACATAGCGCTGATTGAGATTGAAGGTGTTATGATTCTCAGGACCCAAACCACCAACGAGCGCATCAGCCAGGGATGGCTCTTCCACGATTTCAACGACTTTTCCGGCTGCCAGGCTCTCTACCATGGCTGCCCCTTTGTCCATCGACACCCCGATAGTCTGGATGGTGGGATTGATCGATTTCAAGGCCAGCGCGATCCCGCCCAGCAACCCACCTCCGGATAAAGGCACTATAACTGTATCAATTTCTGGACAATCTTTGTAAATCTCCAATCCTATGGTACCTTGACCAGCGATTACGTACGGATCGTCAAAGGGATGGATCATCGTCAATCCACGATCTTTTTGCAATTGAAGGGCTACATCGGTAGCCTGGTCGTATGTCTGGCCCTCGATCACTACTTCCGCTCCTAGATCTTGGATGGCATCAACCTTGACGGCTGGTACAGTTTCTGACATGCAGACCACCGCGGGAATGCCAAATTTCCTGGCCACAAATGCGACCGCCCGACCATGATTCCCGGAGGATACCGCGATCACACCGCGCTCTTTTTCACCTTTTTTCAAGCTGAGCATCTTGTTCGTCGCACCACGAATCTTGAACGAACCGGTGACCTGTAAGCCTTCCAATTTAAGGAAGACCTCACATCCGGTAAATTTAGATAACCAGGGTGATTTAATCAATGGTGTTTGACGAATCGTCTCTCGGATCAGGTATTCTGCCTGGTAGATATCCCCCAACATGGGTTGTTTGATCTGCATATTCGTCCCTCATCGGATCTGGAATTTTTTCTATGTCTCGATTCTCTTAGCTTAATCAGGCAGTTTAATTGTATCTCATGCAGAGGCATCAATCGATACATTCAGGACGGATCGACATGCTTAGTTCTTTTAATTAAGAATACTTTACCTAATTTGGATACAACGCTGGAGCATTGTATCCAGTGAACCGGGGTACAACGTACCCTGTGATTGAAAAAGGAACGCAGATGATTGAACCGAGTATTTCTTATACACCCGCGGTAAAATCAACCCCAACAATGGAGCTCCGATGAGATCAAACCAAGATAATCACATGATTGATAAATATCAGATCGAAGCCCACACTGGGTTGGCAATCAAGATCCTGGCCGGTCAAAACTTGAGAATAACTGATATTGAGGGAGGCCAGGTCGTGGATCTGGTCAGCTATTCACAGCAAAATTCTCAGGAATACCTTTCCTCTCCCAGGACAATGGATTTTAACAACAAGATTTATTTTTCGAGCGGTGATGTGCTCTATTCAAACCTGAGCAATCCAATGTGGTCCATAGCTGAGGATAAAGTTGGGAAGCATACTTTTCTCTTCGCCCCCTGCGACCAGAAGATGTTTGAGATCACATATGGAGCGACGAAACCTCACCCGAATTGTTTTGACAATCTATCTAGCAACCTGGCTCTCTTCGGGATTCAACCTGAACAGATCTTCGTGCCGCTGAACATTTTTATGAATGCCAGGATAAGCGAAAATGGCGAGATTGACATCCATCCACCGCGATCGAAAGCAGGGGATTTCATTAAACTGCGGGCTGAAATGGATATGATCGTGGGGATTTCAGCCTGTTCGGCATATAAATCAAATGACTATTCTTTTGGTCCTATACGGCTGGAGATAATCTCCAGATAGAGTAATAGAATTTATTTAATACGCTCAAATTCTAATGTTTCTCCGGTTGCCAGGAACAATGTCAATTGATCGTCCTGGACTTGATAATGTGTCGCTAATTCAAATGCGGTGGTGAATTTACCTTCCTGGATCAATAGCGCCTGGTCGTCACAAACTTCGCCGAGCATCATTGTCATTGGAAAACGGATCTTATCTCCCTCTGCCTCATATTCCCCTTTGTAATCCCTGCAGCCCGCAAATCCCAGCATCTCTCCACCAGAAAAAGCCAATGTGATTTCTGATCCTTCAATAAGGGGAAAATCATCGGATACCAGCAGATTCCATTGAGAATTTTCTAGTGATTCGGGATCCATTTTTAATGGCTCTCGGAGGGTATACACCAGGGATTTTCCACTACCTCGATTCGATAAAGTCAATACTCCGTCTTCAACAAGATAAATCTTCATCCTCTTTAATTGGCGAAGGTAGTTAATCTCCTGGTCCAGGACCCCTTCAGGTTCTATGCACCCCTCCGCCTGGCTGGACATTTCACCAAATTTAATATTCCCATCTTCATCCGTCTCAACCGGTCCTCCATAGCCATTACAGCCGGCGAAACCGGAAAACGAAACATCATCAAATGCCAAAATTATATTTGTGCCTTCGATCAGTGGTTCTCCATCAAGCGCATTCAAAAACCACTCACGATCCACCAGCTGGCTATCGACGAGCTGGATATCAGCAATTTCACTCTCGATGAGTTCCTGATCA
>CALBUI010000320.1 GCA_937968125.1 uncultured Anaerolineales bacterium
AATTTTGATGAGTCAATAATAAACTAAACTTTGTCCTTAAATGCCAAACATCTGCAGCCAACCGAAATTATTCGCCAGGACCAACAACACGAGCAGGATGACATTTATCAAGACCCCAATGCGAGCTTCGGGCCAACCGAGTACGCACATCACCAAAGAGAACAAAACCAGGTAAATGATGAGCGGGTACCACCAGGGCTGGAGGGTGGCAATGCCCACGCCGATTACCGCGAACGCCAGTCCAGTGAGTAGCCAGAGTACTCCCACGATGCGGATGCCCGCATCACCAATCTCAACTCTATCAGAAAGAAGGGTGGTCTTATATGGCATTTCCTCAAAAGAGGCGATTTTCCAGTAGGTGACGAAGCCAACCAGATGGGCGACTCCATGAGCGATTAGGAATAATCCCAGGATAATATGCATCTCAAAATCTCCGTAGTGCAGTAGTTTCCCTTATCCGATTGGTTTGTGCACCGAGGCGCAAACGTTAGAATACTACCATATCTTATTTGATTTATTTTATCCGGCAGAAGGAGAAATATCCTATGATCGTTGGATTTCCCCAGGCAGATTTATCGTGTAAAATAGATCAAAAGTGCAGGATGGATTGAGGAGGATGTGAATATGAAGCGACCTGATGGAATTACCGTACTCGCGGTCTGGCATTTTGTACAAGCCTTTTTCATACTGATCGGAGCCTGTTCCCTGCTTGCGATTCCACTAAGCGGCGTTTTCGGAGAGATAAACGATCCGATTGGTGAATTCTGGGCCGGATTCGGTGTGACCTGCGGGGTGATCTGGCTCCTGCTCACCGGAATCGCCCTGGTGTTGTCCGGGTGGGGCTTGCTGCGCCTGAAACAATGGGCGCGCTGGCTGGCTTTTGTATTGGCGATCTTTGCCCTGTTTGCTTTCCCGATCGGGACTGTTATCGGCGCGGTGACAATCTGGTACTTGCTCAGAGAAGAAACCCGGGACGTCTTCGAGGCTGCTGAGACAGGCATGCTCGCGGAAGAGGAACCCCCAGTGGAAGAGGGTGAGGCAGCCTAAAGCTTAAATTTCGAAATATCTGTTTTTAGTATTCTATTAATAAAGGGATAAGAGGAAGTAAATCTCCCTATAATATCTCGCGATTCTGCACAACTTGAGTTCGTAATCGAACTACCCCATTTGAAACCAGATGGGGTAGTTTGTAGTTTTGATTAGTATTGGCGAGGTGCTGGAATTTTTCTTGAGAGTGGGTAGGTCAGTCATCTTCAATTTTCAAGCCATCTTGCGGATTCGTACTTCGATATCTTTCTCGTTCTTAAGCAATTCAACCAGCTCATTGGTATTCGTACTGCCAAAATGGTATGGGTAAAGGATAGTGGGTTTGAAGGCCCGCGCAGCGTCCGCGACCATCTCTGGGGTCATGGTATAGGGCAAATTCATCGGTAAAAAGGCCACGTTGATCCCGGTCAGGGCTTTCATCTCCGGGGTGTTCTCGGTATCCGCGGCGATATAAACCCGCACCTCGCCGAAGGTCAGGATATAGCCGTTGCCGCGCCCCTTGGGATGGAATGGCTGGCCATTCTCGCGTTTGTGCACCAGGTTGTAGGCCGGTACAGATTCGATTGGAATCCCCCGGACTTCAATCATATCCCCATTATGCATCACAATGCCGCCTTCAAGTTGTTGGGCGCAGGTTTCTGTCAGCACCAGGTCCGAATTTTCCGTGCGCACCATGTCCAGGGCACTCTTATCCAGGTGATCGTGGTGCTCGTGAGTGATCAAAATGAGATCGGCCTTGGGCAGCTGGGTGTAATCCGCCACCCGGCTGAAGGGATCTACAGAAATATTTACCCTGTTGAAATCGAACATCAGGCTGCCATGACCTAGGAAGGTGATCACCAAATCTCCTGCTGAGGTTGGGATTTTATCTTTTTCGTGCGTTTCCTGGGGGGACATATGCTGCTCTCCTTTACGGTCAGTTGACAATATCCACCTATAACAGTCGTCTTGACCAATATTTGCACAGGAGATCAAACAGAAAAAACCAGGAATTTGATCTCCACGAAAGAGGATAACATAATTCAGGGGTCGAATATCTATGCAGTTGGAAGGTTATTCGGGTATAGAATGATTTAAACCAAAAATTTTAGGCTGTTCAAGCAATTATTGAACAGCCCATGTTCCAATAAAATCGGCCAACGATTTCCGAGATAAAGTGTTTATTCAGCTTCTTCTGGGGGATCTTCATGCTCTGGGAAATCCACCTGTTTGGGAAAAACCCCGAAAATAGCGATCGACATCCCAACCATCGCCAGTATGAATATCGTCCACAGTCCCATGTCGCCCATAATCCAGTCTCCGTAACAATAAATTAGGGGATAATTTATCACGGGCAAAAGGATAAGTCAACGAGATATCTTGATATATTTGATAGCCTTGCCAATTATTAAGGAATCGGGATGGACAAGATAATCAGTAATCATTGATAAACATCAATTAACTCATCTGATTGTGCAGCATGCGATCGATATACATAAGCATGAGCCTGGTGGCCTGCCGGTCAAGGCCGATGGAATTTAATTTACGCATCCAGGCTGGCACTCGATCGAAATAAGTCTCTTTGCCGAGCATAACCTCCATCAGCATGAACATCATCAGTCCGGGGCTTTTTGGTTGGGAGTCGACCATGACGTTAATACAAGCCGGCAAACCGGATGCCAGAGCACGCTCCAGGGCAGGCCTGAGTTCGTCTGGTTTTTCGACGAATTCACCATAGCCTCCAAAGGCTTCTACCATCTGGTCGTAGCGCACTACCCCCAGCTGGTTGCCAAGCTCGCGGTCCTTGCCGAAGAATTCGACCTGCATATCGCGGGTCATGCCCCAGCCTTTGTCGTTGTGCACGACCACCACGATCGGGATACCATAACGCACGGCTGTCTCCATCTCCATTGCTCCATAACCGAACGAGCCATCACCGGTATGCAGGATGACCTGGCGATCAGGATGGGCGCGTTTGAGCGCCAGGGCTTGCGGAACACCAGCGCCGATCGCTTCCAGATCTCCCATGGTGGAGATGACCAGTCCACCACCTGGTTTGGGGCGCGTGGCCAGGAGCGCCCAAAGAATGGAATTGGCGTCGTCTAACACCAGCAGTGAATTCTCGCTGCGCATTGCCTCCAACTCTGCGACCAGGCGCATTGGATGCATAGGAATGTTTGCTGAGTTGGCCAGCTGGTGGAGGTGGGCATCAAAATCGGTGAACTTGTCCTTGAGTCTTTTTCGCCAGCTGTCCAGTGGAGGCATTGATAGGTCGAGCGCATTAAACACCTGCAAGCTGGTACGCAGATCGCCGACGATAGCCAAATCTACTTGCCGGTTGGTGTCGATCTCTCCCGGCTCGATATCGAACTGGACGATACGTTGGCTTGGGGAGAAGAAAGGTGGTTGGCCGAAGCCGAGCAGAAAATTGACCCGGGTGCCTAACAAAAGGATCACATCCGCTTCAGCGATAGCCTCGATGGAGGGCCGCCCGGCACCCATACTGCCTAAGCCGAACGCTGCCTCGGTAGGGAACGGCATCGCCAGGGCGCCGGTGGTCAGCAGCAAAGGTATTTGAGTCCGCTCGGTGAAGGTCAGCAGCTCAGTCTCGGCTCGAGACCAGAGCACCCCGCTTCCTGCGATGGCCAATGGTCGCTTGCTTTCAGCGAGCAGGTTTGCCAACTCAGCAAGCGCATTGGGATCGGGGCCTGCGCGAAGTTGAGCAGGTTTTTGGGGGTAGACGTCCTCACTTTCCTCGCAGCTGGCTTCCATTACATCGTAAGGTATCTCAATATAGACCGGTCCAGGTCTGCCGCGCATGGCTTGACGATAAGCCATGGCGATATACTCTGGAATGCGGTGGATATCGTGGCAGCTGCGGGCCCACTTGGTGAATGGGCGCACGACCTGCAGCTGATCCATATCCTGGGGGAAGCCCCTGTCTCGCTTCTGGAGCGTGTTGGTGCCGCTGATCACCACCAGGGGGCAGTGGGCATAATAAGCCTGTGCGATCCCGGTCAGGGCGTTGGTTAATTCCGGGCCGCCGGCGATCAAGGCTGCAGCAGGTTCCCGCCGGGTGTACGACAGAGCCTGGGCCATGAAGATGGTTGAGGCCTCATGGCGAGTCGAGATCAAATCCAGCCCCAAGTCAAGACAGGCGTCGTAGACCGAAAGGATCTGGTGACCCGGCAAGGAGAACAACTGCTGATGCCAAACTTTTTAAGCGTTTGGGCAACTAATCCGCCACCAGTTATTTTCATGAGCACCCTCCTTCCTGGGTTGAAAAGTTATTGATTTTTAAGTCTCATTACAGGTTTACCGGTCCCGTGATTCGCTCCGTTTCATACCAGCGGAAAATGCTGATGATGTATTTACAGTATTTGTTCAAGCTGCGAATTTCGCCGCGTTCCATGCGCAGTGCTTTGTAATCTGGCCAAACCGCCCAAACCTGCTCAAAATTTTCCCTGAGGATGACCTGGGTTCCCCATACGCGGGGAGGGTCAATTGAGATGAAATCCTGATCGACTGCATTTATGGTCAGTTTGTCCCCTAAATAGCCGTTATAAGCGTTCCAATGCTTGATTTCTGTCCCCGGTTTGAGGGCGATTTGTAAGGCGCTCCAGACAGCGTTGAATTCATTCATTGGACGACCTTTTTGATTGTGATGCTATTCTATTGACGGTATCCACTGTTCCTAACAAATTATTGACTCTTTAGGGCATAAGTGTAAATAAGGTCTTTCCTTATTGACACTTATGGTGGAATTTAGTGCACTAGCAGGAGATGGAAATCCGGCTCAAAGTCAAAACTTGACCGGAATGACCCATAGAGGTAAAATCAGTGCGCAATCCCCATGAGCTTCACCGCTTCGGGGATGCGATTAGCGGGTGTGGCCAAGTGGTAAGGCATCAGCCTTCCAAGCTGACATTCACGGGTTCGAATCCCGTCACCCGCTCTCCTTCATGCCTCTCATTCGGAGATGCATCTGGGTCGCCACGAAGGCGCTGAGGTCTTTAGAAGCTGACCTTCGGGCCGGCGTGGCGAAGTGTTTATTAGGGCCCGTAGCTCAGCGGCAGAGCGGACGGCTCATAACCGTTTGGTCGTAGGTTCGAATCCTACCGGGCCCATTGTTTTCAAATATTTTCCCTGCTTTGGGTGCGGGGAATTTATTATTCGATACAAGAGGAGGTAATTTGAAAATAAATGTCAATATGGCATTGATCCGAAACTATTAGTTGGTCAGGTTGCCCCCCTCAACTTGACCCAGATTATTGTAAGAGGTCGCGGCTATGCATGCCTCGGCCTACTTTTTTGTTAAAGGAAAAACCCCCAAAGGGAGGATCTGGGGGTTGAGAGGGTTTATTTTCAATACGACGGTCAGTGATCCCTTACGGTTAATGGTAGAAAAACTGTATTGGGCAAGTACATCCATATTTTGCCACCGGTAAAGGGAACATTCCAATTCTGAACCGTACCCACGAAAAGACGGTCATTAAAGATTGCGATAGAGTTATCCCAGAAGGAGCCAGCAGTCAAGGGGTCCCCCCAGCCACCGAAGCCGACCTGGTGCCAGGTTGTCCCATCTGGCGTTCTCCATACTTCGGCGCCAGTTACCAGGTTGCCAGTGACAAGGAACAGATTGTCTTGGAATACTTTAAATCCATACCCAAGAACATTGTTGGGATCACCCAAACCTCCAACGAAGACCGGATTCCAATCTATGCCGTTTGATGAACGCCAGACCTCAGAACCGCTGGTGGGGTTTCGTGTGACGGCGTACAGGTGGCCTTCAAATGTAGCCAGTGAAGCGATGACAATGTTCTCCACATTACCAAAACCATTGGGCATATTTGATATCCAGGTGGTTCCATCCCAACGCCAGATTTGCCCCCCCGTCACCTCGTTCCATGTTCCCGCATACAGATTATCGGTGAAGACCGCAAACGATACGACGCCCCGATTGTTGGCAGTGCCAAACCCGTCAAGGTTGATCTGCTGCCAGGCAGTGCCGGACGTGCGCCACACTTCTGCACCAGTGGAAGAGTTTTCAGTGCCAGCATACAGCATGTTGCTGAACACAGCCAGATTCAAGGCACTCAGGTTGTTGGTATCATCAAAGCCACCACTTGCAAATTGTGTCCAATCTACACCATTCGACGATCGCCACACTTCACCCCCATTAGGATAATTAACTGTACTGGCATACAGATAACCGTTATATTCCTGTAATTCGGCTATCCAAGTATTAGAGGCAGAGCCGAAACCATCCGCAATAAGTCTACTCCAGGCGAACCCGTCAGCTGAACGCCAGAGTTGGGCACCACTAGTCGGATTATATGAACCGGCGTATAGGGAAGATCCAAAGGGTTCCAATGCCAAAATGTGCCTGTTGTCTACGTCTCCAAATCCATCGCTATTCACCTGTACCCATGATCTGCTATACGATGAGGCAGGAGCAGCGTTTTCGAGTTGGGCCGGTTTGGGCGGAAGCTCCTGCGCTGCCACAACTGCTGTCAGGGCTATTACCAAAGTCAATGCCATAAACCCAGTTACAAAGAGTCGTGTTTTCATTTCTTTATCTCCTTACTAAACGTGCAGAAACTGCTGTTAAGGTTTTTCTAAAAACAGATGACTGTTTACAAAAATAAAACCGACCATTAGGCCGGTTTCGCTACTGGCTTCCCAAAGAACTTCCCCTAGAAGTGAAGTAAATGTAGTGAGGGGCAAGCGACCAAATTAGAACTTTGGATCGTCGCCTCCAAGTTAGATTAGATTATTTGAATTGGTTATATTTAGAGATAGTTCCCACCTAATTCTCCAATAAATCCCTCCTTATTTCAGCCCATACTCGCTTCGTAAATATAGTATATATCATTTTGTGAAATAATCAACAATAACCTGGTTGAGAAATTATCGGTAGTGATAGAATCGTATAGAGGATATCTTATATTGGTCCAGAGTCGGAGGACGTGAAAACGACCGGAGACTGGACGGTTTGTTGAACCGCAGGCTGGACGGATGCTCGAAAATGGGTAGCTGTTTGGGCTGCGGTTGGGAAAAGTGACTCAAGTGCTCATAACCGTTTGGTCGTAGCCCCCATTCGGGGATGCAGTTCGAATCCTACCGGGCCCACTAATTTGTTGAAGGAATTCCCTGCCTTGCTGGC
>CALBUI010000321.1 GCA_937968125.1 uncultured Anaerolineales bacterium
GGACCAGTGGCAGGTGCAGATCCAGGCTCAAATCCAACAGAAAGCCGAGGTTTTCGTGTACAGCGACGGCCTCAGTGACGAGCAGATCGAAATGGCGTTGTTCCAGCCCAGTCGGGATGTCGAAGCCACGGTGGCACAATTGACTGAACGCTACGGATCTAGGGCGCGCATATGTGTCATGGCGGAGGGGCCGCAGGTTATTCCATACTTGCATGATTAGCAAAAGGGTACTGGGTAATAGAGATTCGATATTAGGGATTATTTAACACCCACAAGGGGTGAGGTGACTGGATGGAGAGCAAAACTTATCGATTAAAAGAGTTTGTTCATCCCGGTGATGGACGCAGTTTGATCGTGGATGCCAGCGCGGGCCTTTCGCTGGGTCCTCTACCGGGCCTGGAGCAGTTTGCTCCCGCGGTTGAGAGCGTGCTCCCCCTGGTGGATGGCCTGGTGGCCAGTCCGGGCATGGCGGGAAAGCTCGCCGGCCGGACAAGGGAGGATGCGGCTTTATTAGTGCGGGCAGATTGGACGAACGCCTTACGGGATCAGGATTTTGTGCTCCCTCCTGAGACGATCAGTCATATCCCGCTGCTCACCCCGGCGGATGCCCTCGATCTTGGCGCCAGCGCGCTGGTGCTTTACTTCCTGCTGGGCTTTGAAGAGCAAATCGAGGCTGGCTGCCTGCGCAGTACTGTTCAGCTGGCGCTTGAAGGGAGCAAAGTGGGTATGCCCCTGATCGTGGATGTGCAGGCTATTGGACCGCGGGTCGTGCTCAAGGGCAAAGCCATCGAATTAGGCGTCTCTTATGCCCTGGAAGGCGGGGCGGATGGGGTTGCGGTGCCCTGGCCTGGTCGGGAGTCGTTCCAGACGATCCTGGCGATGGCAGCCGGCCAACCGGTCTGGATCAAGCCCACTCAATTTGAGGTAGTTGAGGCTGAATTAGGGGATGCCCTGCAAATGGGCGGCACTGGATTGTGGCTGGACCAGCAGCTCTTTGCAGTCCAGGAGCCCAGCGAGATATTACAGGTTTTTGGTACCCAGATTCATCCTGCTAAGGCAGGTAGTTAAGGCCATGTACAAGTATTAATTTCCATTGAAAATGTCATACTGAGGCGGAGTAAAACGGAGCCGAAGTATCCCTGTGAAGATTGCTAACCAGATCTCCGGGGATTCTTCACTCCCCTTCGCATGCTCAGGACTCGGGCTTCACTCGTTCAAAATGACTATTTGCACTGGTGGTATCGTAGATGAAAATAGCTTGATGGGTAAGTTAAGCGCATGAGGTGGTAGATGAAGACTGGAATGCAGGCCAGGATGGACAGGTTATTCAACCGCCATGGGGACGGGCGCGCGGTTTGCGTCGCCGCGGACCATGGCTATATGAGTGATGTAACCCCAAACGTGGTTAACTTACGTCCCGTTACGGAAGCAGTGATCCGGGGTGGGGTGGATGGCATCTTGCTCAGCCCTGGCCAGGCGATGCGTTTAGCGCCTTTGTTCCAGGGCCGGGATGGGCCAGCTTTGATCCTGCGCGCCGATTGGATGAACATGCCCCGCCTGGGGACTTCCAACGTAGCTAATGCCGTCCCGCAGCGATTGCTCAACCACCAAAAAGTCTTGACTGCACAGCAGGCTTTAGACTTGGGGGCTTCCGCCATTACCATCTACCTGTTCCTGGGCTATAACGATCAAATGGAGACCACCGGTATCGATGTCTGCGCTAAATTTGTGCGCGAGTGCCACCAGGTGGGATTGCCCTGCATCATCGAACCGCTGGCCTACGGCGGCCAGGTGACTGGCGCCAATGTGGTCGAGATCCTCACCCTGGGCGCCCGCATGGCGGTCGAGATCGGCGCGGATGCCCTCAAGATTCCATACACGGGTGATGTTGAGTCATTCCAGACACTGGTGGGGGTATCCGGAGTCCCGGTGCTTGTCCTGGGTGGGGCGCGCTCGGATAACGAACGCGACGCCCTGGAGCTGTTTGCTGAGGGGTTGGAAGCGGGCGGCAGCGGCTGCTTGATGGGGCGCAACGTGACCAAATCCCCCGACCCGCAGAATATGGTCGCCCAGTTAACCGGCATCGCCCATCAGGATTGGACCGTCGATCGGGCATTGCGCACGGAGGCCTGGGATTACCTGCGCCTGGTTGCCAACCATTCAAAATGCACCGGCTGCCAGTTGTGTGTCGTGGCCTGCGTCGCCAGCCACGACAGCGGAGATTTTGGGGTCAACCTCTCCCGCCTGCGCATCGATCCGGGCAGAAAGACCGGTTCTCACCGGGTGATGCTCTGCACGCTGTGTAAGAAATGCCTGGACGTTTGTCCAACGGATGCCCTCATCTGGCACGAACAGACCGGCGCGGTCGAGCTGCTGGTCGACCAGTGTACAGCCTGCGATGAGTGCGTCAAGATCTGCCCCACGCAGGTGATCGTCCACAGCGACGAAGGCATCCAGATCGCTTCGGGTGAAACTCTGGATTGGTACCCGGTGGTCTGCGACCTGTGCGGCGGAGAACCGGAGTGTACCAAAATCTGTCCCACCGAGGCGATCTACGTCGCTGAGCGCAAGGAGGTGGCCTGATGACTTTACGCGAGCGGGCTTACTGCGACCAGATCCTGCGAGTTGATTTATCTTCCGGAACGACGTCTGTAACTCCTTTACCGGCTGAGGCCATGCCGTTGGTCCTGGGCGGGAAAGGGTTGGGCGCCTGGCTGCTGTACCATGAAGGCACACCCGGCGTTGATCCGCTCTCCCCCGAAAACCTGTTGATCTTCCATATTGGCCCACTGACCGGCACGACCGCGCCTACCGCGGGCAGGTTTGGCTGCACCACGATCAGCCCTGCCACCAAGACCTACAGCGACGCTTACTGTGGTGGTTATTGGGGGCAGCTGCTCAAGTACGCCGGGTATGATGCCCTGGTGCTGAATGGGGCTGCAGTAGAGCCCACCTTGTTGGTCATCGATAATGAGCAGGTTGAACTGCGACCAGCTGGTCACTTATGGGGCTTGAACATTACCCAGACTGATAAGAAGTTGAAAGAGGAATATCCAGGTGACTGGCAGGTGTTAACCATCGGTCCCCCCGGGGAGAAAATGCGCAGCCTTGCGGGTATATTCAATGAATCACGGGCTCTGGCCAGGGGCGGCGTGGGCGCGGTGATGGGCTCTAAGAACCTGAAGGCGATTTTGGTGCGCGGGGATGGTTTGGTAAAAGTACACGATCCGCAGAGATACCAGCGCGCCTTGCAGCTGGCCTTCCGGGCGGTGCGCATGTCCAGTGAGACCACCCTGCTCACCCAGGAGGGCACGGTCAACATCCTCGATATTATCAACGTTATGGGCGCCCTGCCGACCCGCAATTTCCAAACTGGGCAGTTCGACCAGGCTGACAACGTCTCCGGGTACGCCTTCAGAAAGCACGAGTGGGTCAAGGATTATGCCTGCTTTGGCTGCCCGATCGCCTGCGGGAAATACACCCGGCCGCTTGAGGATGGCACCTTCATCGAAGGTCCTGAATACGAGACTACCTTTGCCATGGGACCCAACTGCGCCATCGGGGAAAGGGAGGCCATCATCCGCTTGAACTGGTGGTGTGATGAGTACGGCCTGGACACGATCAGCGCGGGTGGCGTAGTCGGCCTGATGATGGAGATGTTCGAGCGTGGATTGATCAAATCCAGCGAGTTGGATGGCATCCAGCCGCGCTTTGGGGATGTGGGTGCGGCCCTGGCCTTGGTGGAAAAAATGGCCCGGGTGGAAGGCTGCGGGGAATGGCTCGCGCAGGGGGTGGCCTCGATTGCCGGGAGATTCCCCGAGGCGGAACCCTTCGCCATGCACGTCAAGGGGTTGGAGATGCCGGCCTACCATCCCAACGCGGCCAAAGGCACCGCCCTGGCCTACGCCGTTTCCGAACGCGGCGCCTGCCATCTGCGCGGCGCCCCCCTGGGCGAGCTCTTCAGCGGGTCTGCCGATCCGTTATCCATTGAAGGCAAACCGCAGTTGTTCCGCGATCACCAGGCGGATAAAGCCCTGTGGGACAGCGCCTGCCTCTGCTATTTCCCCGGCTACGGCATGTCGCTCAAGGAGCTCTGGCAGCTGGTCAGCGCGGCGACCGGGTTTGATTACCCGGCGGTGGTGGATTTTGAACTGGTTGGGGAGCGCATCTCGACCCTGGCCAGGGCGATCAACGTCAGGGAAGGATTCCAGCGAGCTGCAGACACGCTGCCGGATCGCAACCTCAGTCAGCCCATGGTGGGCGGCCCGGCGGATGGGCACGTGGTCGAGCTGGCGCCCATGCTGGACGAGTACTACCGCCTGATGGGTTGGGATGCGGACGGTGTCCCGACACCCGAAAGAATGCAGGCATTACAGCTTACCAATCGGGGATAACTACCTACATGACAGTTGACCCGATCATCTTCTACCTCATGGTCGCCCTCATCGCATTCATGATCGGTCTGGCAAAAGGCGGCCTGGGGGGCACCTTGGGTGCCCTGGCGACGCCGCTCCTGGCGCTGGTCATGCCCGCCGACCAGGTGATCGGCCTGATCCTGCCCATCCTGATGCTGGCGGATATCTTCGCCGTATCGTTCCACTGGCGAAAGTGGAATGCCAGGCTGGTGCTGCTTCTGCTCCCCGGTGCAGTCGTTGGGGTCACCATCGGCACCTTTTTCATAACCAATGCACCCACGGAAACCCTGCGCACAGCTTTGGGTGTGATCGTGTTGATTTTTGCACTGTACAAAGTGTTTGAGAGCCGCATTCAAGGCGCCTTGCAGTACCACCCCAGGAACTGGCACGGCGTATTGGCCGGTACGATCACCGGCTTCTCTTCTGCCCTGGCCCACACCGGCGGACCTCCGGTCAGCATCTACCTGCTCCTGCAGGATGTCACCCCCCGCGTTTTCATCGCCACCTCGGCCATCTTCTTCTTCCTGCTGAACTGGATCAAGGTGCCCTATTACTGGTATGCTGATTTATTCGACTTTCAGCAGCTGTGGGGTATCGCCTGGATATTACCGCTGGTGCCACTAGGAGTGTGGGTCGGTCGCCTGTGGGGTGCCAGGGTAGATAAAGAGACCTTTGAGTGGGTTATTACTGGCCTGCTGGTGGTCGCCGCGCTGATGCTGATATTCGTCTGAAAGTAAAAGGAACCGATTGACTTGTACTATGCTTTGGTTCATTTCCCCGACATAGATACAACACATATCCAACTAATTCGTAAAAAGTATGATCCAACTGCTGATCTGATCCCCGCGCATATAACTATCCTTTTTCCTGTGCCGGACGAGATTGGCGAGGATGCCTTGGTCCATCACATCAACAGTGTTATTGAACACTGGGAACAATTCCCCATCCGGATCAATGGGTTATTTAAATCCTGGGATCACTGGTTGTTCCTTACTCTTAAAGATGGAAATGCTGAGGTGATCCGCCTGCATCGTGAAATTTATACCGGGATTTTGCAGCCATACCACAGAACAGATATAAAATTTGTGCCCCATATTGGTTTGGGTTTATTTATCAGAGAGGGGGTTAAGTATGATTATAAAAATCCCAAGGAATTGGAGTTTGATGAGCAGAAATATGAATTGGCATTGAATGAAGCTAATCAATTAGGGCTGGATTTCAGGTGTGTGCTGGATAAACTACATTTGATTACCCTTTTGAATGATTATTCAAAGATAGAAGTCAGTAGAGAATTCTTGATGGGGGAGAATTATTAAAGATTAAGTAGCATTTGATAAAAGATAGATCATTCCAGTATCAGCAGATTGTGATGAAAGATGTTCACTAAACCAGGGTTGACTTCTAGTGAATGCTTTCAATTAGATGAGTGGTAATCAGGGGTAAATGCTTGCGTTCAATACGAAACCAAGAAGTGAGCAACCTCTTGTAATAAAAGGTTTCCAAGAAGAGTTTTCTATATCTTCGCCAGGACTACAAAACTGCTCAATAATGACTATTATATTATGCAGATTTATTCAATTTGCACAATTAATTTGTTTTAAGTCATTAATTTTGGTACAATAGTAATATATTTCACATAATAAATTGTTTGTAACGTGCTCTGATGTCTAAAAATATCATCATTGATGTACGAAGCAAAGTTTCTTATATATCTAGCAGATAAAGCCTTACATCCTGCTTTTGCATTTATGCATACTACTTATTGAAAGAAAATTAATCACCTTTTGTTTCCAAAATCTTCATTAACTCCACACATGGATTTGAATGGTTGATGATGATTACCGAAAGGCGAAGGCAATGAACACAATAAAAGATAATCTACAAACAAATATTCTTGAGGAAGATGAACTTTTTCCTGGGGTATATCACGCGATGGAAAAGTTCAACTTTAAAGAAGATGGCCTTATAGAAGTGCTGATTGCTGCTCAGGAATCCCATGGGTTTTTGTCCAAAGACCTCCTGGCATACATATCCAAAAATATGCACATTCCAATGAGTCGTATTTACGGCGTGGCCACATTCTATGATATGTTCACATTTGAATCCAAGGGCGCAACTGATTGTATCGTTTGTACTGGACCCTCCTGCTCAATAGCTGGGGGGGAGGATGTCCTTGCGGAGATATATCATCAGACAGGAGTGTCTGAATCTGGTCAAGCTAGCCTTGATGGAAGATATCGAGTAAGCCAGGTTTCGTGTTTGGGATTATGTGACCAGGCCCCTGCGACTTTGATCAACAAAAAAACCCAGGTCAACATTTCTGTTGAAGAGGTGCCGAAGGTATTAACAGGAGAAGCAGGCTTATCCAGGATTCAGGTAAGTGGAAATCCAAGGGAATTGACCTCCCCAATTGGCATTCTTCCGCCTACCGATTTGGATGCTCACAGATCTGAAGGCGCATTTTCAGCACTTGAAAAAGCTCTCTATGAAATGACACCTGAGCAGGTTATCGATGAGGTGAAAGAATCACGATTAACAGGACGTGGAGGGGCAGGCTTCTCGACTGGGATGAAATGGGAGTTCACACGTAAAGCAACGGGAAAGTCGAAATATATTGTATGTAACTTTGATGAGTCGGAACCGGGAACGTTTAAAGATCGGGTACTTATGGAAGGCAACCCATTTCGAGTCATCGAAGGCATGACCATCAGTGCATACGCTTCTGGAGCAGATGACGGATATATCTTCATTCGAGGTGAGTATCCTGCCGCGACCGAAATTTTGGAAGAAGCCGTAGATGAAGCATACGCGGAGGGTTTGCTGGGGGAAGATATTCTGGGTAGTGGGGTTGATTTCAATGTTGACATACGTCATAATGCTGGTGCGTACATCTGCGGTGAAGAGACTGCGCTTTTCGAGGCGATTGAAGGAAAGCGTGGCTTACCTCGTCACAAGCCTCCTTATCCAACTCAAGCTGGCCTGTTCGGAAGACCAACTGCAATAAATAATGTGGAGACATTAGCCGTCATTCCAAGCCTCATAGTTCATGGAGGGGAGTGGTTCCGCCAATGGGGAACTGATGTATCGACAGGTTTGAAGCTGTTCTGCTTAAGTGGGCACATCAATTCACCCGGTGTGGTTGAGGCTCCATATGGATTGCCGGTTATTGAATTAATTGAACAATTTGGGGGAGGCTTTGTTGGTGAACCCCAGGCTGTTTTGATAGGAGGAGCAGCAGGTGGATTCCTCCATCCAGATAATCTTGATACGCCGCTAACTCATGAAGATTTACGTAAATTTAACGTGCCAATTGGTTCAGGGGCAATTATGGTTTTCAACCAGTCGGTTGATCTTTGGCATGTGATCGAGGGCTTAGCCAGGTTCTTTGTTGATGAATGTTGTGGGCAATGTGCCCCCTGCCGTTTGGGAACAAAACAAATTTATAACATACTTCAACGAATTAATTTGGGTAATTTTGAAACAGCTGATTTATTTAATGCGAAAAAACTCGGACAGACTATTAAAACGACTTGTGTTTGTGGTCTGGGCATGACTGCAGCAAATCCACTATTAACCTATTTGCATAATTTTGAGCCTGCCATTTTAGCCTGATAATTCGGTTTATCTGATCCAAAAGGTTTCATAGCGCGGACGAGGGCATAGAATCTAAGGCCGTAATCGCTATGATGTTTCTAGAAGAAAACTTGATCTATTAAGAATGAGAATAGATAAGGCGGAAGTTTAATTATTGCAGAATGTTATTTATCGTTCGTTGTTTGATTTAATTCCCCGTAGTTTCAAAGCTTAAAATCGATTTATCTTACATAAAATCCTGGCTTATGGATTAATCTCAATTGTTGGGGTCTTGTTCATCCGGGAAGTGCTCAGAAATGTATTGAATGCTCTCATGGGGAGTCGACAAAATAATCAATACTTCCGATTTCTCAGCTGCAGTAGTCTGGAAGCGATGAAGTAAATGACCATCAAAGAACAGGCTGTCTCCTGATTCTAGGATATAAGCTTTCCCATTTACATTGTATAGAACTTCTCCACGCAAGCAGTACACGAAATCTTGACCATCGTGGGATAGGGGAGGACCGCTGCGTGCTCCAGGATCGAGCTGCAAAATCAGCGGTGTTACCAGTTGGTCATGCATACCTACCCCAAGATCTGACATCACACCTTGTGCTAGCTCCAAGTTTGGTCGTTTCTGACTTTTTGTATGGACGACTCTTTCTTCATCTATTGGATTAAAAAATGCATTGATATCAACTCCCAATGCAGTGGCTAACCTTTTCAAAGTACTAACAGTGGGAGAGGTTTGTCCGCGCTCAAGCAAACTCAACGTATTCCGTGATAAGTCGCTGGCTTCGGCCAGCGAGCGTTGAGTTAGGTTACGTCGTTCGCGTAAGATTCGTATCTGCTGTGCTACGTTTATCGTAGTCTCATCTAGACCATCCGACTTATTTTCCATGAAGTGTTACTTCCTTGACCGTCATTCAAATCCAGATTTATTGCTCCTGTATGGATATTTGCTTGTAGTTGAACAGCAAATTTTTATCAAATCAGTTTCTTGCACATCAATTGGTGCAATCTGATCGTGGAATAACAGCTAATAATTACATCTGCTGATGAGCTGCCAAATATAATTGGCGCTGTTGATGATAATTCTAACATCTAGGTAATATGAAGTCCAGCAAACAGCAAAAAATAACAGTTTCTGGTGATTTTTGATGGTCGGACAGGAGGAGGATATTTTACCCAATCTGGATTATTGATTTGACTGTTATTCAATTGCTTATGTCACCTCCCAAAGACATATTGAAGCATAAATTCTTGGTTGCTTCTATAAATAATGTGATGCACCATTTTATGCGAATTATGCTGTCAATAGTTGGGATTAACAGGTTGCGATATCTGGCTGGTCTCTGGATTCGATTCAGCCGAATCTGAAGTCATTTCTTCGCTTGCTTCCTCAGCCGGCTGTTCCCAGATCCCCTCCAAACGCCACACGCGCCAGGATACCAACAGTAACACCGCCCAAATCAACACGATCAGTCCCACGATTAAGAAATCAGCCACCGGGTGGAGCCAATCGATCAGGAGCAGATCGAACAGAAATGGTATGGCTGCTGTCAATGCCACCGTGATAAAGAATAAAACCGTCAATACGACCACCATGTATAAGATGCGGCGATCCTTGCTGAGCGCAGCGCCGCCGGTCAAAATTCTAAAAGGTGGCCGGAGGAACAGCACCACCAACAAGCCGGTAAACACCAGGACGTATGTCACAGCCAGGTGGGTGTAATCCCGGTCAAGGCTTGCATTTCTAAAATAAAAAAAGGCGAATGTTCCCGCGATTGCGGTCGT
This sequence comes from uncultured Anaerolineales bacterium, assembly GCA_937968125.1. Classification (GTDB taxonomy): domain Bacteria; phylum Chloroflexota; class Anaerolineae; order Anaerolineales; family UBA4823; genus PFL25. The sequence goes on from CALBUI010000321.1 coordinate 9,786, forward strand.
AATCGCGGCAGGGACCACATAATGTGATAGTGATTTACGTAGGCTCTTGCCGTACAACACTCCCGGATTAGCCCACAAAGTAAGACCTAGAGATGGGATAGTGATTGCGACCATAGTGATCACAGTTAATTGGATGCCGCGGATGGGAAATCCTAATCCGATGATTTGAATGGCAGTGATCAATAGGGCCAGAGAGGCTACCTGTGTCAGGTAGAGTTTTAAGATATCCAGCAGGCCATTCACAATGCGCTGTCCCTTTTCTAAAACCCTCTCCAATACGCTGAGGGAATTCTCTAATAAGACAATATCCGCTACACTCTGGGCTGCCTGGCTGCTGGTCTGGTAAGTGACTGCCAGGTTGGCCTGAACCATCGCAGGTACGTCGTTGACTCCGTCACCAACCATGGCTACATATTGTCCACCGGCGCGCAAATCTGCCACCACGGCACCCATCTGGTCAGGCGCCAGCTGCAAGAAGGCGCCATTTTCTGAAACTACCTGGGAGAATTCCTCCCCGTCAAGCATGGCCAGCTCTGTGCCGGTCACACTGGCGACGGAAAGATCGCTCAGACCAGCTTTTTCCATGATGGCAACCGACTGCTCGGGGTTCTCGGAAGAGAATAATTTGACTTTGAGGCCCTCTTTGCGGAATCTTCTGATTACGGGGACTGCTTCGGGACGCACCTGTTCGACGAAGGATAACTGGCAGATTGGAATCAGCGGGATGGGGAACTGCGGTCGGCCTTGCTGGTCAAAAATCGGTTTCGGGTCCGGGTAGTAAGCGAAGATCAATTCAACTGGGGGATCAGAGGAGATACCCGGCTCATCATCATCATGAGCTTGTAGTTCATCCGGCTGGGCTAATTGGCTGACCCGATTGATCATTCGCTTGAAGAAACCCAGTTTGGAGGCTTCTTCTTTCTTACCATCAGCGGATCCAGTATGCTCATCCACGGGTGGTTCTGGAATCGCAGAGGTCTCTGATTGGGCCCCCTCAGCCTCGCTTTGATCATCACTAGAACGACTGAAGACCCCCCCAACCCTGGAGAACAGCTTGCGAACCTGGCCCGGTTCACCATCCTCCTCTTGATCTTTCTCTCGGGTTTCTTTGCTCAAGTATGGTTCCAGTGCGGCGGGAATGCCTAATACATAAACACCCGTTAAATCGGGATCATCAAAAGCGATCGCGTTCCAACCGTGGACTGAGAGAAAGGGCGCCTCGTCTAGGACTTTGCGGGGATTGCCCTCATAAACATTTTGGATGGCATGTGTGAGCTGGTTATCGAGGGCAGAGCTGCGCACATAATCTCCCAGCATTTGCTGGATGCGGCTCTTGGAGAAACCTTCCTCCTCCTCGCTTTGGGAAAGCAATGTCAAATCAATGTGCATCCCAGTCAGAACTCCCTCACGGGAAAAGCAGATCGTATTCACCTGGGCCATTCCTTCCACCGAACGGGCGCGATGGACCAGGGCGCCAACTTTTGCTAGATCCGCGGTGCTGGCTGCATAGGTGACGATGATCATAAAATACAAACCAGCTGGCGCTAGGCTGAAAATAATGCCAGCCACTTCGTTAAAAAAATCATCTGAGATGGGGAGAGAGATATTTAGATAACTGTAAATTAAGAATATAGTGTAGAAGGCAACCACAATCAGTAACACTCGCAAAACGTTATTGATGATTGTCTCAATGGGGGTTAATTCCTCTTTGGCTTCTTCAGTGTTTGCAATGAGTCCGGTAATATAGCGGTCCTGTCCGATTTTCTCGACTTGGCATACCGCCCGACCAGAGACACAAAAAGTCCCTGCATATACCTGATCCCCTTTTTCCTTTGTAGATCGCCTGTCGCCATCGCCCAGGGTTGATTCATCAACCACCAGATCTTCCTGGTGAACGATTGAGCCATCTGCCAGCAGTTCATCTCCTGGCCCAATGGCAACCATATCCTCGATGACCATATTGTCCGCATCAATACTGCGCGTGGTATGGTCACGGATCACCGTAACCCGGGGGCGGGTTTCTTGGAGAATATCCTTGATGCGCAGCCTGGCAAAATACTCTTGGAAGACGTTTAGTCCAATGTTGAGTAACATAACACCCAAACTTATCAGGGCATCCAGCGGCCGGCCGAAGAATAGCTGCACCCCAGCCAATCCTATTAGGCTGAGGTTGAAAATGGATAGAATATTTTCACGCCAGATTTCACGCCGGGAACGAGTAGGTTTGAAGTGAATGGTGTTGTCAATGCCTTCCTGCACCCGTAATTCTGCTTCAGATTCACTAAGACCGCTGATCTTTTGCAGTAATTTCTTCTCAACGGGGCGGTTAACGCCTCGCGGGTGGCGCTTTCTCCAACGCCAGAACAAGATACCCGCCAGGAAGGCGCCGGCTGCTATAGAAGTAGCGATCAGAATATTTGTATTGGGTTGATTTTTGTGAGAAGTATCTTCCATCACGATATTGTAATGTTTTGTACTTGTGTGTTTTTCTATTTGCTACGGCTCCAACTAGCTCAGCGTATGGGCGCTATAAACCAAATGTCACCATATCTCCAATGATTATACGTCTTATCATCCTGAGTTGCAGGTATTTTCTCCAAATGTGGAGTAATCGAATGGTGGACGTTTCGCAATTCGCTTTGGGTTTTTCGTCTGGAATGGATTTTGGCCTACAGTTCGCTAATCATTTAATACTTCTTTCTCCATTAGTGCTTGTGTTCGCAAACGTCGAGCGTCAAACAGCAATAGAATACCTGTGATTATGCACCACAGGCTTGCAATCCACCAGACTATCGGGATTGGTTCCCAAGGATAAATCACTACAATTAATCCCAGGATCACTTGAACAATACCTACAAGATAACTACCCCAGGCCCATTGGGACCCATAAGCGGAACTTATTCTGAATCCTCCAAAAATGTGTAGAAGACCTGTGAATATTACGAGAACTCCTAGCAACAATGCGATAACCAAATTTGAAAAATACAAGGCGAGCAATGGTCGGAATAAGGCAATTGTGCCTGCAATTACTCCCAAGATACCAGCAACCATGGACCAACGAGCTAGGCCAATTTCCCTGCTCCTTGACCGTTCCCAAGCAATATTCGTTAGACCGACAGTCAACCAAAATAAACCCATGTATTGGACTACGTTCCACTGACCTCTTTGGGTAAGCAGTAAAACACCCAGAATGATAGCAAAGACACCCCGAAATAAATAAATATACCAACTCTGGAGAGATTTCATCACAAGCTAGTTTTTGTCTCAGTTAATCCGATTTTGACGACTCGAATATTAGCTTATCTTCTCCAATCTCTGTTTCGATCTGTGCATTGAGTTTGGCATTCATCCTGTTCAGTAGATCTTCATCATAGCTAGGATTTTCCTGGTCTGCCAGATTGTTCATTTCCTCTGGATCCATTTTCAAATCATAAAGAGCCACGTCATTGTTTGCGAACAACTCCTTGACAGAACCCGGTAGATTGTAATGGGCGAGGCCGAAATAGCGCACCAGCTTATAGCGCCCGTCGAAGATGCCCCTGAACAGCTCGCGATTTTCCGTGTTGGGTCTTTCTAGATCCTTGACGTTGGCCAGGAACTCTTTACCACGTACAAACTCCAATCCGGCCTCAGCAGCGGCCACATCCAAAAGGACCGGTGCGTTGCGCTGCAGCCATTGTGCGTCAACGCTTGCGATCATATCGTATGTGTAGAGTGCCCCTTTACCAGGATTTTCCGAACTACCTCGCGGACCATCCGAACCCGGATTGGAAACCACGCCAGACAGGTCATGTCCTCTCAGGAATGGATAGCGCTGTTTTCGTTCTTCATCTGAAAGGCCAGCATAAGCCAATATTGTCGGCACAAGATCAAGGTGGGAGCCTACAGATTCAGTTCTGACCCCTCCAGCCTCTTTCGGATCGACAATAATCATGGGGACATTTGTCGTTTCCTTGAAAGCCACACTGCCTTTCTGGCGTAGGTGATGAGCGCCGCACATCTCACCATGGTCGGAGGTGAAAATAATGATGGTATTGGTGTCTTGTTCGCTCGCTTCGAGGGCGTCTAAAACGGAGCCGATGTGTCGGTCGACATCGATCATGCAATTAATGTAGTAATTGATATGGTTGTGCCACATATCACGCCGTTCCATAGGGATGCGGCCATAGGTCCCATCTCCTGAAACTTTGTAGTTGCGAACCGCCTGAGGTTGTCCCGAAAGGTCGTCGAAGAAGGAGGCGGGCAAAGTGGTTGGCCATTGCTGGCGATAAAGCGCATTATCAGGTGCACCGAAGATAGGGAACATACCGCGCACCTGCACCATTTCTTCATCGTCAGTGTCGAAGTACATGATGTCATGGGGATTGATAAAGTTCACTGCCAGGAACCAGGGCTGGGTTTCGGCGATTTCTGTAGAGCGATCTCTCAACCAGCCCACGGCCTCCGCAGCAGTCAACGGGTCTTTGTTCAAACCATCGAGGGGCGCGCCATAAGCATCACCCCACTCCTGGAAATCGGAAAAGCCAAAAGGCTCCATGGCATCCGTCGTATCTCCCTCAGGGAACTCTGATTCGTGCCACTTACCCATATAGGCCGTGTAATAACCCATATCGCGCAGCATGTGACCGATGGTAGGCAAGGTGTCCGGATCAGCACGCATGTCTTCAATCCAGGCCAAATTGGTGTTGTCAATCATCCGCGTGAATGGTGTGTGCTGGCCGGTCCACATCACTGACCGAGATGGGGTGCACACGGTTGTGGTTACTTGGTGATTGTTGAAGGTCACTCCGCGATCATGTAATCGATTCCGGTTTCGAAAGGTAACACCAGCTGGTAATGCCTGGTGAGCATATTCTTGATCGGTCACAATCATTAAGATGTTGGGTTTCGTCGCCATTTCCTTCTCCTTGTTTTTGTCCGATATTTCATTATCATTACCCGTCTCCGGTCTGTGGCGAAATCGCACTCTGGCTGCACTTTACGATCCGAATAAAAAATATCTCAGAGAGATATCTTTGTTGACTATACTGAAAGTCACTTGGATGAGGTTTTTCTATGATTATATGATTAGTTTAGCACTGAAACGGTTGCCTAACCCTCGACTGATTCAATTCATGGAACTTTGATAATTGATGGAACCATAAAGACATTAATAACGACTGAGTGTTTGGGAGCAGGTGGTTTTCCCAGAATATAATTGGACAGGTTAAGTGGGATTAATTACTTAATCTGGCGGTGGATTGTGATGTTTCAACGCTTACGAAAAAAAATCGAGAAAAAACGAGCCCAATCCTTCCTGGATAATGTCCGGGCATGGTACCAGACCAGCAGTGAGATTTCTGAAGTGATGGGCATGGCCCTGCACAATCAATCCGTCATTCAGGCAGATATTGGCTACATTATCGACGCGGCAGATCGAATGTTGTTCCGCCTGCGGTCATATATTCCTGTTTCGCTGGGGATATTGCGCCGCCGTAATCCAAACCTGGCCCAACGATTTGATAAGGCCAGCCAGCAGCTCTACCAGCTGCGCAATGAGACCACCAGATTCCTGATTCGCTCTCAAGGACCGGGCCCGATGTCTGGTGATGACCCGGATGACGAGGCCCGCATCCTTTATTATTACCAGGCTTTGGATGAGGTGGGCTTTAATGCCAGGGATATCAAATTAGATTTCGATCGGGAACTTAAATCTATCTGGAACGATTTGCAGCTGATCATCGTCCAGGAAAAAGCCATCGCCAATCTACGTTGAGCAACGATTTTGGCGATCTTGAACTATTCGAATTGAGTGATTTCGCAGCTCAGGGAAACGGGTATCTGCAACATTGACATTTTTTTCACAAAGAGGTTATAATCTTTAAGGCCGGAATTGTTTCATTAAGCTCACACATGATGGCGGGGTAAAACCCGGTTAGGGGATAAGAGTATGGATACATAAATAATACGATCCACTGGCAATCTGTCGGTGGTTTTTTTGATTCCCTCGATAATTGCAGAGCCAAAAAAAATCAAAGAATACGCGAATTGGCGGGAAATATTCTATGTGTAATAAAACGGGAGGAAAAAATGACGAAAAACAAAATTTATCGTTCGCTGCTATTGGTGCTGATAATCTTCAGCCTGATGGTTTTGAGTGTTTCATCAGCCCTCGCTCATCATCAGTTAAAGATAGATTTGACCGTTAATAAAGTAGGCACGGTCATCCCAAAGGAAGGAGTCGCAACAGTCAAGGGCAAGGTGACTTGCTCGCAGCCAGCTTATGTTCATCTGTACGGCGATCTCGAGCGGCGGCTTGGACGTGTGTTTATTCGAGGCCATTTCTATACATCTTTTTGGTGTGATGGGAAAACTTCTTGGAGTGTAAAGGTTCCCGGTGAGAATGGTCTCTTTGTAGCAGGAAAGGCAAAAGCTTCAGTTTATTCCTATGGATATACAGGTTACGATTGGGATTCTGACGAAGTGAATAGAACTATTCGATTGAAAGGTGAAAAGCCAACGAAACCTTATTACTCAGCATTGGTCGATGCTCCAAAAGCCTCCAGCGTAGCTCTCACGTTTGGATTGTTAAGCTTAGGGCTTATTGCAGGTTTGGTATTGGTGATCAGCCCTCAGGGAGGCTGGAGAAAGAAGAATGAATAAACAATAACGGGATAGAGTCATATAAGGATTATCTTGAGGCGCGTTATTGCGTCGATTGATAATCCTTTTTTGTATTAAAGATATCGAAGAACAAAATTTGCAGCGTGACGTTGTTTGAAAATTCGATAAAACCAACAAACCGGAAGTAATAGCAGCAATCCCAACAGCCAGTAGGGGTACATATTGGCGAGGCTCATTCCTTCTGGAGCCAACCACAATCCCAGGCTGGCGTATAAAATCAAATGCACGATATAGAAGAACAATGGAACCTGGCCGTAAATAACCAGCGGGTAAAAGAAGGATTGAAGCCAATTATTTGCCCGGGAGAACAGACTGAGCAAGACCAGATTTATACCCATCGTCAGCAGAGTGAAAGCCATACTGGGCGGATATTTGATGACATTGAGGAAGTCAATCCAGGAATCTCCTCGCCGGGGGAGAATGTTTCCAAATCCGTCCAGATAGCGAATAACCAGGAATCCTGCCAGGAACACTAATCCAATAATCAGTGCTCCCCGGTAAGCCTGCCGCTGATCGCGAATCAGCCAATTACCAAACAGGATGCCAAATACGACCAGCTCAAGCCAGGGCAGGAGCGGGTAATTCGACCATAAACTGCCATCCCCACCCGGGTAGATCAGGATGGGATTCAGGTAATCCATTGGATGTGCAATTTTGAACTGTCCCCAAAGACTGGGATCGGGTACGAGCAGTTCGGTACCGATGAAAAGCACCACGGCTAAGGCAACCAGGTAAATGGGCTTAAGCCATAACAAGAAGCTGCCCAGGATCATGGTTCCACCCAGGGCGATCAGGACCCCGATGTAGATATCCGGCCAGCCATTAGAGGCGACAGGCCAGATGCGGTTGACCAGCAGCAGTTGGAGGGCGATCAGCACAGCCCCCCGGATCAGGAAATGGCGAATCACAGCCCATTTCCCCCAACCGGATTTACCCCGTGCCTGGGCGAACAAGAGCATGCCAACGCCCATCAGGAAGAAAAAACCTGGGGCGGCTAAGTGGGTTATGAAACGAGTCATGAAGGCCAGTAAGGAGTCATAAACCGGTAATGTGCCCCCCCAATACTCACCGGATGAATGCTGGTGGGCAATGAAATAATTGGCGTGATCCAGCGCCATGAAAATAATGATCAGACCGCGTAATGCATCTACTGCGAAGAAACGGTCTGATCTGCTACTCGTTTTCAGCGTGGATCGATTTGTACCCATAGATGTTTAATGACTAGATGTGGATCAGAAACTTGTCACTCCATGATCTGTATAGATTCCATACATTTTTACTCTAAACGTCACTGCGAGCGGAGCGTGGCAGTCTCCCTGTAAGAAACAAATTGCATCAATTTAAGGAGATTACTTCGTCCGCTGCGCTCCCTCGTAATGACATTCGCAAACTTTCAGGGAACTAGTTAACCGACAAAAGCATAATTATTTATCTCCCAGGCTGGTCAGGTTTCCACTACCGTTGCCAGATGTTGATACGGTTGGCCGGCCATAATAGCGCATATTGCCGCTGCCATTGATCCTTGCATCTAGAGAGTCCATCACCCATACCATCACGTTCCCAGAGCCGCCAATCTTGATATTAACCACTTTGCTGGCCAGGTCTTCCGCCCGAAAATCACCTGAGCCATTAATGCTTATCTCTTGGTTGACAACCTGCCCATCATCGATGCGCAAATTGCCGGAACCATTGACATCCAGGGATAAATCATCCGCGTTCAATTCTGCCAGAGAGATATCGCCGGAACCATTAACCCGGACCTGAAAAGATTTAACTTTGACCCGGTCGGCGCCTACATCTCCAGAACCGCCGATGCTGACCTCCATCTTATCGGCATTCAAATCTCCCATGTTGACATCCCCAGAACCGCCAATATTAACGCTGAACCGGTCTGTTTCCAAATCAGGGACCTGGATGTCACCAGAACCAGAGATATTGATTTCATTCAAACCTTTTACGGTCAGGAAGAAACGAACCGGTTTGGTTGGTCTCAGGTTTACATTGCGTGGGGTGGTTCCGATCCATAAAGTTCCGCCGCGCACGTCCGTTTTAAAATACTGTATCAGATTATCTTCGGCTTCGACTCGGAGTGATTCCTTTTCACCTAGCTGAATAATCACATCCCCGAAGGTGGCCAGATCTACACCGCTAACTCCACTCACCGGGCGTGTTTCTTCAACAATGTTGCCTGAACCCTTCACATCGGGAATCGAACCTGCGTTCACTAAAACACCACTAAGCTCACAGGCCATTGTCGTTAATGCGAACACCACTGCGATGGCGAGGAGTAAATATCGTCGTTTCATGTCTTTGTCCTTCCTTGATATAGATTGTTCAAATCTTATCAAAGAACAGTAAATTTGAAATCACTCAAGGGGATCGTTCAACCAATACTCCGGGATGGTTGCTGTATTATCCAGGTGTCCAATAAGAAATTAGCCTCCCCCTATCAAGGGAAGGCTGTTTCGGTCAGCAACAATTTTTATTCGGCGGCGAGCACCTTGACCCGCTCTCCATTTTTTATTTCTTTCAGCCGGGAATGGTCCCCAAGAATTTCGCCGATGATATTTACCGGGCTGTATGCGCGCGGCCTGTCATCGGTACTGACCGGGGTAGGACCGAAGAAGATGCAGAAGGCCTGCCCGACCGGCCAATAACCCAATTCACCCACCGCAACGACCTCGCGGGCATCTGATTCTTGGGCCATATCTACTGGAATATCAAAGTAAATTTCCTCGCCCCAGGTGTTTACCTGGCTTTCAAATGGCAGCTGCTTATAGATCGCATCGGCGGTAGGACTATCATTAAGCTGGGCCTGGAAAGTGAGTTCATCAAATTGGATAGTGAGCTTATTCATAGGGTTACCTTTCATAACCAGAATGGTCCCGATTCATCAAATTAGGAAATTGAAGTTGCACCTCGACATGGATTTTATCATTTTTGAGAACTGGGTTGATCGAAAAAAATCAAGGAACAACCTCAATACCAATAACAGCAAGTCGTTAACTCGATCTGAAGGTGGTTTTTATCTTCGGAGGAGTTATCTTTAGACTGCAATATTGAACAAATGAAGCATATCCTGCTGCAGGCAGGGAAAATGAATAATCCCTTGGGCTCTGGTTGACAATGGCCTCAGGGATACTTCGCTTCCGCTCAGTATGACATTTAGTGGATTAGATCGGATTTAAAGAGTGGGTCAGATCGGTGCAACTAGATATTTAGTTTCCGGTCAGCACGCCGGTCAAAAAGGCATAGCCCAACAGTCCTTGGTTTACTGTTTCAGCGGTGAGCTGGGCTAACCGGCCAGCTTCGTTCATGTCGATCCAATCTGGAAGGTCTAACTTGTTGAGACTCGTCATGAGCTCCGCGACGAGCAGCTTGCCGCGAATCCCGTGAATTAGATCCGCCAGCGCTTCATCATGGATCTCAACCTGGTTCACTGTGAATCCAGCCTCAGCCAGTATGGATTTATAAATCTCAACTGGCTGTGCATCGGCGATGCAGGCCACCCAGGCCAGTAAGGAGTCGAGCTCCGTGGGCAATGGGCCTGAGCGGGTCAGATCGCTTAGACCAATCCGGCCTCCTGAACGCAAAACACGGGCGAATTGATGGGCAGCTTCCGCTTTGCTTGGGAAGGTGCAGAATGCACATTCGCAGATCAGAGCCTCAAACTCGTTAGCGTCAAAAGGGAGCCGCTCAGCATCACCAACTTTGAATTGGACCAAATCTGATAGGCCAGCCTCAGCAGCATTGGCCTTGGCGCGCTCCACGTTCTGTTCAGCAAAATCAACCCCGACTACCTGGCATCCAAAGGTTTGAGCCAGGAAGATAGCGCTGGTGCCAACCCCGGAGGCCACATCCAGGACCCTGTCACCAGGGCCCAATCCAAGTAGTTCTCCCACGCGCTCCGTGAGGGCCAGCTTCCCAGGATGGTAGGAATCCCCTAAGAGGAGCGCAGCCCAATCGCTATCGTAAAGCGCCACGCAGCAGGCTTTAATCGTTTCGTTTGACTGCAGTTCAGCTGGTTGGAAATAAGGTGTCTGATCCATACTCACTTTCCATTGCCATTGGGCTTCTTGATGATATGAGGGTAAGGAGTTTCAAAGTTGAACTGGATGGGTTCAGGAACATAGCCTGCCCCATTAGCATGGATGCGAGACTTTTGTCTGTCTGCGAGTTGAGCGCGGGCCTGCTCCCTATAGCCGACCGTGTTGTAAGCGCAAAACGGGATTTGATGCCCATCTGGAAGC
>CALBUI010000322.1 GCA_937968125.1 uncultured Anaerolineales bacterium
CTTTCACCAGGGATCGATAACTGGGGTCATATGGGCGGGCTGGTTGGGGGCGCAATATTTGCATTTCTGGGTGGCCCGATCCTCAAAATCGAGGGCATCGCACCCGATTTACGCGTGGTCGATATAAGAGAATCGAGCGCAGTCGTCCGAGCTGCATTAGTAGATATCCTATTTTTTGGTGCGCTGGCAGTCGCTACAATCTTTATTCGGGGGGGTTAACTTCCTACATCTCGCCGGATCGCTTAATTGCATTATTGACAATTACCTGCCCCGCGTGTTCAAGAAATACCCGCACATCTCCATCCAATCCTGCTTGCCTCCCGGTCAACTTCTGGCAGCGCGCCTCAGGATCAGTCGCTTAGTTGGTTATGATTTTTTCTAATCCAGGTCCGTCTAATCGTTTGGCGCTGATGCCCCGATTTGTGCCAGGATTCCAGGTATACCGGCGCCCTCGACGATTTCAAAATCCAAATTGGCGATCTTGTCACCTTTGAAAATCAGGCGTCCCTTTGTATCTGGCATAGCAATTGACCTTCCGCTTGCAGGTATGACACCCATACCCATCGAGGTTAGATCCAGGTCTCCGCTATGTGTGGCGGTTACATGGACTGTAATGTGCACAAAATCGTCGTCTTCACTTTCAAACTTTGCGTTGTAATTCCAATCTGGGAACGCCTTTTGAAATGACTCCGCTGATTCCTTCCATTCATCAAAGCTCAATGGTTTAGGAAAGGGTCCACTATATGTGAAATCGTCAGTGCAGTATGGGGCTGCACCTTGGAAGTCAAGAGTGTTAATTTTTGACAGGAATTCTGCTGCTGTTTCTTTTTTACTCATTAGTTAGCTCCTCTTAGGATTAAATATAGAATTTGGGTTTCGCCCGAAAAAAGCACTTGTAGCAATGTTGAGGGGTTGGAGTAATTTTCGTTGATGAGAAAATTAAGATCAAAAGAAGCGGAAAATTGCAGTTTCCGCCTCAAAATCCCCGGGTTAATATATCAGGGTAAATGCCCTCTGGGCCTTTCCCCTAAATCGACCAATCCGTGAAATCTGAATCACCTTCCTCGCTGTCACCGAAATCATCATCATATCCAAACTGCAGCTCAATGCCCTCATCCGCAATCCGGATCCATAATACCAATAAGTGTCCATCATCTGTGTCGATGTATCGGGCGGCGACGATGGGAGCCTGTTCTTGCAAACCATCTTCGGTCTTGTATTCCAGGTTGATCGGTTGTTGGTGCCGCCAGGCTTTATGGCAGCGTTCGACCAGCTCTGGCCCATTGAAAGTTCTCAAACGGGTCACCACGATCTCATTTAGGTTGGGGCTTTCCGTCAATCCCAGGGGCCAACCTTCAGTCACGGATTCAAACGTTGGCGGGGGACCTTCTATGATAGTAATTTTATCTTCCATAATCATTTTCCAGTAAATACCGGCTATCTTTGAGAGGCAATCATACCATGATTCAACAACCCCCTTTTTCAGGATCAGATAGCAGGAAACCTTTCTTATACAGATTTAATTTATCCTGCAAATACCCACTTAGGTCGCAGTGTATAATTCGTTGGGAAAGGGATTCTTATGCACAAATTGGTCATCATGGTTGAACTATTGAAAGACGAGACCCGCTTCGACGAGATGTGGCCGGAATTCCTGCATGTCTCTGAACGCATGCCGGGCTTGGTCAAAGAAGCTACCTGCCGCGTCGAGAGCACACTTTTCGGAAGCTTTCAACCTGCTCTACTTCACGAACTCTACTTTAAATCGGTATCCGACATACAAAAAGCCATGAGTTCGCCTGAAGGCAGAGCTGCGGGAGAACTACTTCAGCAGATGACTGGGGGTAATATGAGCCTGATTATCGCCGATCATAAGGAAGATGCCATCGAAAATATTCGCCGCTACCAAAGAGGAAATGACCATGAGGCATGAGGTGGAGCTCGGTCCCTCCGATCTAGAAGAGTTCATGCAGCAGAATCACATCTCCGGCGAAATTCTCTATTTGGATGTTCCCACCCCAACCGTGGAATCTGCAGCCGCAGCTGTTGGCAGTGACCCGGAAAGCATCGTAAAATCTTTGCTCTTCAAAATCAATGCTGATCTGGTCTTAGCCATCACCTGCGGCCCTGCTCACATCGATCGCAGGGCTATTGCCGCCCACTTTCAGGTGGGCCGAAAAAAGGTCAAGCTTGCTGATCCCCAAACGGTACTAGCTGCCACCGGCTACCAGGTTGGGGCCATGCCTCCCTTCGGCCATTTCACCCCTTTGAGTACATTGATCGACCAGCGAGTCCTGGAAAAAGGTGAAATTTACGCTGGTGGTGGCTCCGATCAAACCCTCCTGCGCATATCTCCAGAGGCGATTCTCACTGTCACCCAGGCCGAGGTTCTTGACCTCCTGGCGCCTCGAAATCAAAATCAGGCCAGCTAGCCGAGATGCAAACTGAGAGAAAATTGAATCCGGTGGCACGATTCCTGGTTTTCATCCTGCTGGTTGGCATCATCGTGGCTGGCTACCAGGCCTACCGCTGGGTGAGCCGGCAGGGCCGCCGTGCTCCGCAGGTATTCGCCTGGCTGCGCAACCCCGGATCGCATCCTGAATGGACCATCAGCCATGGTGAGCGCTGCGGAGAGGCACCCTTCGTGATGCCAACCGATGGCTTCATTGGTTTCCTGTGGGGTGATTCTTTCCGCCCTGGACACACACACCAGGGTTTGGATATTTTCGGTGGCGAGGGATTAAACGTGACCCCGATAATTGCCGCTTACCCCGGTTATCTAACCCGTCTGCCAGATTGGAAATCGACGGTCATCATCCGCATCCCGGAGGATCCGCTCCGCCCAGGACGGCAAATCTGGGCTTATTACACCCACATGGCGGACGCTGCTGGTAACGCCTATATTGCTCCCGAATTTCCACCAGGCACTAATGAAGTTTTTGTTGAAGCAGGGACGCTCTTAGGATACCAGGGCAATTTTTCCGGTGACCCAAACAATCCTGTCGGTATTCACCTGCACTTCTCGATCGTCCTCGATGACGGGCAGGGA
>CALBUI010000323.1 GCA_937968125.1 uncultured Anaerolineales bacterium
GTCACCGTGAGCGACTTCTCATCGATCTTGATGATCTTGTTCATGCGCTTCGTATCCAGCAGGATGCCGCCGAATACCGGCAGAGCGCCGCCTTGTGAGCCCGAACCGCCTCCCCAGGGCACAACCGGCAGGCGATACTTATTGGCGATATCCATGATCTCGGAGATCTCTTCTGCAGACCCAGGATGCACGATGAAATCCGGTGGGTGCAAAGGTTGGCCGCGATCGAGCCACATCTGCGGCATCCAGGCCCAATCTGTGGAATAGACCAGCTTGTCGCTTTCGGCTACGGAGACGTATTCCTGCCCCACAATTTCCGCCAGTTCGCTGCGAACCATCTCAGTCAAGAATTTATCTTGCTTCATAAAATAAAAGTCCTTTATCCCTGTATTTGCGTACTATTCATTTACCCATCAGGCTGCTCATGATCAGCCAGTCCAGCTGCTCATAATCCCGAGAGGCGATCAGCTCCTCGATGCGCACCCGATCGAGTGAGCGCACCACCTCAACCAGGCGCAGGAAGATCTTCAAGCTGTTTCCCAGATGCTTCTCTGCGATCTCAGCCGGTTGGGTGCGCATGGCTTTTACATCCAGGCCAACCATGCCTATATCAAAGAACTGGTTTTCATCCAAGACCCGAACCTGGTTGAACGCCCGCCGCAGATCGACAGCCCCAAAAGTGCGGTCCTGGTCGAATTTCAACCCGTTTTGATCGTTCAAGTGGACGCTGTAAAGTTTGTCGAATGCCAGGGCAAATGCCATTTCATCAGAGGGATCCAAACCCGCCAGGACGGCATGGGCGCTTTCCACCAGGCAACCAACTCGCTCCGGCTCCTGCGATTTAAAGCCCAGGGCCAAGGCATGCCCAATCGTGGGTATATAAGCCAGGTCCATCGGCTCGTTCGGCTTCGGCTCGATGGCGATGCGCAGTTCCGGATCGTATTCCAGCAGCTGGTCCACTGCATCCAAAATCTGGTGAGTGGCCTGGGCAGCGTCTTTCGCCTCCCGCAGATAAGTACCTTCGCGAGCTAACCACAGTACCATCAAGTTCGTACCTAATTCACGGGCAATATCAGCAGTCTTTTTGGTTCGTTCAATGGCGTACTGGCGCGCCTGGGGATCATTGGAGGTGAAAGCGCCATCGATGGTATCGGGGTGTTCCCACAAGCGTGGTGCAACGAACTCCGCTTCCAGTCCTTGATCACTCAGCTTCTGCGCCATGCCCTGGGCGCCTTTGCTGATTTCGGTCGCGGTCATTCCATCCAGGTCCGGAACCGCGTCATCGTCGTGGAACTGGACGGCATCAAAACCCAAGTCCTTATATACCGCTAACTTCTGATCGAAAGTGCGCGACGGTCGTACCTCAGGTCCGAATGGGTCGGCGCCTTCGTGGATGTTCCACGGTCCAAATGAAAATTTATAGCCGAATTTCTCCATCAAGTTCTCCTAGCTGCTTAATTTACTTATCAATTGACAACTTGCGCGGTCTCCATGAAATCAATCGTCTCTGCCAGCGAGCGAACCCCACCAGAAGCGCCGACGCCGGTGACGCACAAACCACCCACTGCAGATGCGAACCGGGCAGTCTTATCCAATGACCAACCTTGCCACACTCCAGCAATAAAACCGGCTGCGAAAGAATCTCCCGCACCAGTTGCGTCGACAACTTCCACCTGGTAAGCCGGTAAGCGCAAGGTGTCTTTTCCAGGAGACATCACCAGGCAGCCGTCTGCGCCCATCTTCAGCGCCACAGTCCCCACTCCGTGGTCGATCAGAGCACTGGCCACCTCTTCAGGCTCATCCAATCCGACGATCTGCTGAGCTTCAGGCAAGCTGGGGATGAAATAATCGATAAATGGCAGGCTGGGTTCAAGCAGCTTCATCCAGCGCCCAGTGTCATCCCAAACTGTGTCGAGGAAAGTTATAACCCCGGCTGCCTGTGCAGCTTGCAGCAGCTTAGCAGTCGGTGCTCCATCGATACCCGGTAAGACCAGGCTGCCGCCAATATAGAAGATGGAAGCCTCATTGATCAGCTGCATGGAGACATCTTCGAAAGTCAAGCGGGCGTTGGCGCCAATGTAATGGACAAATCGCCGCTCTCCATCCGGATCAACCATCACCATCGTGGCGGAGGTGCCCCTCTCATCATCACGCTTCACACCTTGAGTACCGATGCCGCGCTCCTGCATTGCATTGACCACAAAATCTCCGAGGGGGTCCGCGCCTACCTTGCCGATCACCTCCACCGGAAGGCCAAGAGCCGCCAGCACCGATGCTGCATTGACTGCGCAGCCCCCGGTATACAATCCCATCTCGTCAACCAGCACCAGGCGTCCTGGATCTGGCACGGAATGCAGAGGTCGTCCCACTACATCCGCGACTAAGATTCCCAAACAAACGACGGGCTTATCCATGGGGGGCGCTCTCAGCCTGCGATTCGCTGGAGATCTTTGCCAAGTCCGCAAATTGATCTGCTAAAGCCGGGTAGAGCTCCTGGTAGCGGGGATAGAAATCCTGATAATCATTCGTTGCTGAAGAAGGAGCTGTGCTGCCAGTGATCTGAATCATCCTCTCGGCTGCCTGGTCTACATCCGGGTACAATCCCGCGCCAACCCCAGCCAGGAGTGCCGCCCCAAAGGCAGCGCCTTCCGTGGTATTTACGGTCACCAGTTCAACCCCCAGCACATCCGCCAGAATCTGCTTCCAAAGCTGGCTTTTCGCGCCACCGCCAGAGATCCTGACCTGGTCAATAGCTCCCAATCCAGCTTCTTGAATTAATGTGAAGCTGTCTTTGAGACCGTAGGCAACACCTTCCAATACGGCGCGTGTCAGGTGCTCCCTGTGGTGGCGGACCGTTAACCCTATCCAGGCGCCACGCGCGAATGGATCGGGATGGGGAGTGCGTTCACCGGTCAGGTATGGCAGGAACAACAAACCTTCGCTTCCTGGGGGGACATCCGCCGCCTCGCCTACCAGCTGGTCGAAACTTAGCTCAGGGGCGATTGTATCCCGGTGCCACTGCAGGCTGCCCGCTGCGCTGAGCATCACCCCCATAAAATGCCAGCACTCAGGTAGGGCGTGGCAGAACGCATGCAGGCGTCCTTCCGGTTCGATTAAAGCCGATTCGGTTGGGGCAAAGACAACCCCCGAAGTACCCAATGTTAATGCGATGATCCCCGGCTCAACCGCGCCGACTCCCACAGCCTGGGCAGCCTGGTCTCCTGCGCCTCCCACGACCGGAGTGCCGGGGATGAGGCCGGTTTCTGAAGCTGCTTGCGAGCTGATCTGCCCGGTGATCTGGGGGCCTTCATAGGTAGGGGGCAGCCATTCTGCAGGAATGTCTAATGCGGAAAGAATCTCTTCAGACCAGTTTCTATGCTTCAAATCGAAGAGGATCGTCCCCGAGCCGCCAGCCCGGTCCATGGCAAATTCCCCAGTCAGCTTGTAGCGGATATAGTCCTTGGGGAGTAACACATGCCGCGCTTGGGCATAAATCTCGGGTTCATTCTCCTGAACCCAGAGGATCTTTGGGGCGGTAAATCCTGTCAGCGCGTCATTACCGGTGATCTGGATCAGGCGCTCTGCTCCGATTTTAGAACGGATCTGGTCGCATTGCGAGCCAGTGCGCTGATCATTCCATAAGATCGCCGGGCGGAGCACCTCTCCATTTTCGTCCAGCAATACCAAGCCATGCATCTGTCCGGTGAGACCGATTCCGGCGATCATTTCGGCGGAGACATCCGCATTCGAAAGAGCGGTCCTGATACTCGTTCTGATGCCCTGCCACCATTCGTGCGGGTCTTGTTCGGACCACAAGGGGTGCGGGGTCTGCAATGACAAGGGAGTCGTCGCGCTGTTGATTACGCGACCGTCCTGATCAATAAGCAGCGCTTTTGCCCCCGTGGTAGATACATCAACTCCCAACAGAAGACTCTGGCTCATCACCGATTACCTAGTATCCGTAACTTGGAATTTGTACCGCGCGAATCTTTCGGGGATCTGTCCCCGTACACCTATAGCCGTCTCCTACTCAGCCCCACTGCCACTCTCAAGATTTTCTTGGCCTAATGGACCAGCTGCGGCCTGTTCCTGCACCAGTTCTCGTTTGGGAGTGATATGACTCCAAAGTATGAAACACAGGGTAGAGATGAGCAGCAATAGGAAGCCATATTTGTATCCTTCAAACAGCCAGGGCTGGAACATGCCCACCACGCCTAGAATAATCCCACCAATCAGGATTTGTTCGATGATACGATGCGTTCGCGCGGGGATGTTATTATCAAGCATGCTGGCAACAACATAGATGATGGCAATAAAACCAAGGATGATTGCCGCAAAAATCAGTACAAAGGGTACTGCGTTGATGAAGACATTATCCGCCAGCTGCTCTTCAGTCATGACGTTATTAATATATTGTCCTGCGAGAAATCCGAGCACTAATAAAACAGCAATCACGATGAGCAGGGTTACTGGTATACGTGGGCGAGAAACTTCCATGTTTACTCCTCTACCGATGCAAACTTATTTTGAATCTTCTCCCGGGCCAAATCGTTTTCGTCTTTCGAGTGGCATGGGCATGGTTAATCAAATTCTGGCGAAGCAGGCTGATCACCTGCCTCGCCAATATCTAACCTCTAATACTTAATATCTACGTGCCGTTTCCCGTTTGCCGATTCACCGATCGCATCACAAACCACGGCGGCTTTGTAGCCATCTTCAAATGTGGCTCCATGCGGGCCAACTTCACGGTCGTTGACGATGCAATCCAGGAAATGGTTGATCTCGTGGATGAAAGTATGCTCCCAGCCGATCATGTGCCCTTGAGGCCACCAGTTCTCCCACCAGGGATGGTATCCTTCGCTGACCAGGACATTGTGGAAGCCCTGAGTTTCCTTGGGTTCCTCGTCCACCCAGAAGACCTCCAGCTCGTTCATCCGTTCCAGGTTAAAGCGCACGCTGCCCTTCTCGGCGTTGATCTCGAAGCAGTTGTAATTCTTGCGCCCACCAGCGAAGCGGGTTGACTCGAGCGTTCCCAGGGCGCCGTTCTCAAACTCGACTGCAGCGACAAAGGCATCATCCACATCCACGAGACCCTCGCCTTCCTCGCCATCCAGTTCCCGAGTCTCGATGAATGTCTTGGTGTTGGCGGCCAGGCTCTTCAGATCACCCACCAGGTAATGCGCCAGGTCGACGATATGTGCTCCCAGGTCACCGATTGCACCGCTGCCAGCCACATTTTTATCCAGTCTCCAGATCTTGGGGGTGCCGTAATGCGGCATGATCCATTCCTGCAGATACACTGCCCGGAAATGGTAAATCTGGCCCAACATGCCCTTGTCGATCAGGTCGCGGATCAGGCGCACCGCGGGGACAAAGCGGTAATTGAAGGCCACCATGTGCTTGATATCGGCTTTTTCGACCGCCTCGAGCATCGTTTTCGATTCCTCGGCCGTGCGAGCCAGGGGTTTTTCACAGAGTATATGCTTCCCTAACTGGGCTGCCAGGTAAGCCGGTTCGGCATGCATATCATTTGGGCCACCGTTATCCAGCACCTGCACTTCTTCATCCTCAACCATCGACCGCCAATCAGTATAGTATTTCTGGTACCCATAGCGCGCAGCAGCTTCGGATACCGCACCTTCATCACGCCCGCTGATCGCCACCATCTTGGGGATGGCCACCGGTGGGTACATCATGTAAGGCAAAGTTTTGAGTGCATTGCTGTGCGCTTTGCCCATGAAAGCATAGCCCAGCATGCCAAAACCGATCTCCGGCGCTTCACCTTCTGCCTTTGGTCCAGCCATAGTGGTGAAACCAGTTTCTTCGCTCATAAAATCCTCCAAATATCGGACATATCAAATGGTTCTTCCGGATAGAGTAAAATCTTCACGAAATCGAGTTCATTGGTTGCCTATTCACCTGATGAAAATGCTGCGTCGAAAGCAACTTCTGAGGGTGTGAAATCCTGGCTGCGTACCATCTTCAACGCTTCCGGTGCACCCCAATCCCGGTCCATACCAGAATCCTCCCACTCAATTGAGAGTGGTCCCGAATAACCTACCCGGTTTAATGCCCGGATTATCTGGTCCCACTTCACGTCACCTCGCCCAGGAGAGACAAAGTCCCA
>CALBUI010000324.1 GCA_937968125.1 uncultured Anaerolineales bacterium
GAGTGGTGATCCGACACCCAGCCCAGAGGATATCGCAGTGACCCGCGCGATAGTGGAAGCGGGCAAGCTGCTCGATATTGATGTATTGGATCACCTTGTGATTGGGGGTGGAAATTATGTATCTTTGAAAGAGCGGGGGCTAGGATTCGGGTAAGTACGAATTCTCAAAAAGTCGAACGCACATGGAAGGATGAAAATTCCCCACTTGCGGTACCCCAGTCAACATCAACACGAGTGACATTGGCCATGCGAGGTCCCTGGTGGATTGCAGTAAGTAAACGTTCCAATTGCTGCCGGTCTCCCTCGGCAAGGACCTCCACGGTACCATCCCACTTGTTACGCGCCCATCCTTTGGCTCCAAGAGCTATCCCTCGGTCAACAACAAAGGCACGGAAACCAACCCCCTGTACCCTGCCGTGGACGATGGCATGTAAACGGGTGATATCGGTTTCACTCATATGTCTGCCCTCACTGTTCGTCTCCTGAGGATTGAAATTGCCAGGATGACCGGTCCAGCCAAGATCACCACTAATAATACCAGCCAGGGAAGGAATTCCTGATAAGTCCGGGCGATGGTCAAATCTGTGAAATTCTCTCTCCGCCAACCTGATTCAAGCCCGGTCAGGTCAGTCCCCAGCGCTTGTTCAACACCGGATTCACAGCTCATCCCAGAGGCATAGGCTGCTATCAGGCGGTTGAATCCCGGTTCGCCAAAACGATCATAAAGATACTGGGTGAAAGAGGCGGATTGGGCATAAGCCTGCAGACCATGCCCTGCATCAGTTGGGAAGGAGTGGCACAATGATGTGAATGGCAGTAGCTGATCGGATTCATATGCATTATCAATCAGGACCTGGTATTCTGGATTTGGGTATAACTCGACCAGGGAGGCCAGTCCTTCGTTAAACCAGGTCGGTAAATTAGAGTATGCATGCGAATCAGTATAGCTCAAGCCGATGTGCATCAGCTCGTGAGGTATCTGGCGTTCCATCTCTAAGCGTTGTTCAGGACCTGGTGGCAATGAAACAAGAATAACTTCTCCGTCTGGATTGGCATGACCAGCGAGCCAGTTTTGACCTCCATTCGGTAGGGCAGATTGTAAAGCCTGAACACTATCATAGACATAAACATCCATGCTTTGTGGGAAGAACACAGCCAGTAGATCCTGAATGGTCCTCAGTCCCTCTAAAGAAACATTTAACACTTCCTCTCCAAAAACCAGGTCACCCCGATACCAATATATCGTGAATGGATCCCCCGACAGGGATCGCCATTGAAATCGATTGTCAACATAATCAAAGGAAAACTGCTTACTGGTAAAAGTTTCACCCTTGGGGGTATTAACCTGGTACCAGTACGTAATATTTGCATAACCAGCCAGTGGATATTCCCTGAGATCAACCTGCGCAGTTAAGTGCCCAAATTCATCCAGAGAAACCGGATGCACCTGAAGGTCAGAATCGTCCCCGGTCTGGATGAATAAAAGTATTTCGTCAATTTGATCATTGTAAGTAAGGGAAGCCCCGAATGAAATCTGATCTCCAAATGTGTATTCTGGCTCTTCGGGAGTGATTTCAATATTAGCTTGGGCGCTCACAAATCGAGGAAATAGCACCAAAAGGGCAAAAATAAATGTGATCAGAAACCAAAAACTAAATCGTCGGTTCATCAGGCGCCCAAAAATGCAAGTAATGGCGTGATAGTCAATGGGCTGAGCAATGTGGAAGTTACGACAGCAGTGGTCACCAAGGCAGGCTCAATATCAAATTCAGTTGCCAGAACTGTAGTCAGCACGGCTGTTGGAACAGCAGTCTCAAGAATCCCTGCCTGGTAAGCTGTACCTTCAAGTCTGAACAGTGCAGCCAGGCCTATCGCCAGCAGCGGGGAAACCACAAGGCGCAGAATATTGGACAATCCTACCGGGAAGATTTCTTTACTCAATTTGGAGTTGTAAAGTTGGATGCCCAATAAGACGATCATCACCGGGATGGCGGCATCGGACAACAAGGAAACAGTGCGGTCAAGCGGGAGCGGCAGCTGTAGATCAAAGAAATTGAAGATTAATGCAAGGATGACCGCATAAATTACGGGAAATTTGAACACACCCACTAAGGCTGATCTCAAATTAGTCTTTCCCCATGAGGCGAGGACGACCCCCAGCGTATACACCAGGATGGCAGAAGTGGAGAAAAAGATTGCTGCATATGCCACGGCATCTTCCCCAAAGGCAAACAAGTTGAGGGAGAGGCCGAAATTCCCCGCATTTCCAAACATGACTGTCAGCACGAGGGCTACCACTACGCTCCGTTTTAACTTGAGGGCAAAGGCGATAATCCCAGTGATCACACCCATGATCAGAACACTTGCCGCGGTAAAAAAGACCATTTGGGTGATGTCATCCCCGTTTAACCGGCCAGAGGTGAGCAGGGTGAAAATTAGGCAGGGACTGAAAATGTAAAATACAACCCGCGATACCGATCGGGGAGTAACCCCAAGATACCTGGCAACTATGAAACCTGCCCCGGCTGCCAATAAAATGGGAAGAAGATTGTTGACGAATAGAACGAAAAGATCGCTCAATCCTGAATGCCCCTGTCCTAGTCGGTATCCTCGATGTCGTCCTGCTGTTCCAAACCCTGGTCACTCAGCCTGCTTCGATCGCTTCCATTCCCATCAACCTCAGAACTGCTCTCTTGGTAGATGAGCATCTCGAGCAGTTCATCCTCGGAATCCTCTTCGGGAACATCGAACAAGGAGAACGGCTGCATCCCATCCGTGAAGGCGATGTTATCTATTGCGGATTCAATGAAATCCGCTTCCTGGTCATCATCCGCCTCCTGGAAGAGCCTTTGAAGAGAATCACGAGCCCTTTCGCCGCCAATTTGTGAGAGCGACCAGATAGCCGCATTGCGTACATATTCCTCGCTGTCCGAGGTCAATTCGATTAATGTTGGAACAGCATCATTTATCTCGATCTCCCCTGCAGCCCGGGCGGCCTCAGCTCGCATACCAGGCAAGGTGTCGTTAAGTGTCTTTAGGACTAACGATTCCCAGCGTGAATCCATCGAGCGTCCCATAGCGATCAAAGCTGAGATCTTCATCTTTGGATCTTCGGAAGCAAAGGCTTCCTCCACCAGATGGGGGATTTCGGCGCGGCTTGAAAAGCCTACAGATTCCAGGGCTCTGCCCTGGACCAGCACATCCGGGTCCAGATTGACCGCCTCCAGCAGCTGATTTTCAATATCCTGTACTGTCTCGTTAGGTAATCGATCGAGTTCACCAAGGTATACAAACTGCCCCAAACCAGAAGCGGATGCTGCTCGTACTTCCGGTATTGGATCAGAATTGAGCAGGTGCAAATAAATTGGAACCAAATCCCGCTCCTCAAATTCCCATAATATTTGGACTGCGAGAAGCCGAACTTGAGGATCTTCATCGGAGATCAAATGGCGACCAAAGTTTTCAAATGAGAGCAAATCATCTGCAGCCCCCAGCTCGCGTAGATCTTCCATCAATGCCTGGCGACGCCACAATGGCAGTTGGGGCCACGTCCGGATGAACTGGGTTAATTCATCCCCCTCGAGATCAGATAACCGGTAAAGATAGCGTGGATTAATTGGTGTCTCTTCGTCCAGCAAAGCATCGATCAATGTTTGGAAAGGTAGTTCCGAGATTTCAGCCATAGATCTTACACTTAAACGAATTTCACTCTGAATGCAGAGTATCCGGTTGCAGCCAGTTCTTAACGCGGCAGCGAGATCGGGTTGAGAAAATCTTGCAGGTTGACAAACAGCAAGATCATGAGCAACAAAGCCAGGCTGACGAGATGAATGGCGTTTTCATACTTTGGTGGTACCCGACGACCGAGAAAAATCTCCGGCAGGGTGAACATAATGCGACCACCATCCAGGGCCGGGATCGGCAGCAGATTTAGAATACCAAATGAGATGGTCAATGTTGCAAAGAAACCCAATACGTTTACACCAGCCGGAATTGATTGCGTGACCTCAGCTTCCTGTACGGCCTGATAGACGTCAAACATACCTTTGAAACCCAGCAAGCGACCCTCGCTGGGATCCATTTGCCCCTGGATAATCTTTACTGGGAAGGTGAGCAGGGTTTCACTGTGACTATACACTGCTCCTACGCCTGCTGGCAATGCAGCAATGACGCTCACCGGTTCAGTGGGATTGCTCATCACAATCCCGATAGCGCCTTGCCCTTCGGGTGGATTCTCTCGCGGGATCAAGAATGCTGTATACTCCTGACCATCACGGGAGTAAGTGATCTGGGTTTCTTCTCCTA
Source organism: uncultured Anaerolineales bacterium (assembly GCA_937968125.1). Classification (GTDB taxonomy): domain Bacteria; phylum Chloroflexota; class Anaerolineae; order Anaerolineales; family UBA4823; genus PFL25. Next base: position 4,306 of record CALBUI010000324.1, read on the forward strand.
GACTTTCGTAAATCGCGGTCTGGATCGCCTCAGTACCAGTAATTTCAATATCGTTCACCCACAGGATCATATCTCCGGGGAGCAGCCCAGCTTGTGCAGCTGGCGAATCGGGGGCAACTTCAACCACCTGGACCTGGTCCGGAATTGGAGACCCAATGCGGTTGATAATCATGGCATACAGCACGACGCCAACCAGTAAATTCGCCATCGGACCTGCGATCAGCACACCCAATCTTTTCCAAGGATTCGCAGCAGCCAAACCATCGGGGATATCGGGATTATTTTCCCCTTTTGGTCGCACAAATCCTCCGATAGGGAGCAAATTAAGGGTAAATTTTGTCCCACCAGATGTGAACAATGTCGCCACCCGTGGCGGAAAGCCAAGCCCAAATTCTTCAACTGGTATTTTGAACAACCGGGCAGCTGAAAAATGACCAAACTCGTGAATTATAATCAGGGCAGCCAAACCTAAAGCCAGCTCTGCAATTCGAATCAGTATATTTGAATCCATAATTTATTCCAATCAACTACCAATAACGGATTGGGAATCGTAAATCCCGATGCTGATTATATCCCTATCTCCATATTGATTCCATACATCCAAGTAAGTCTTAGACGATTCTAAGATTAATTTCGTTCCTATTTTATGATCAGTCAAAATCTAGTTATCGGCTGGGGATAAGGAATAATACTCCCGGTTATTCACTTACCAAGCGCACCCTCGTTCCTGGACGGCTGACAAGCACCTTCGAGACACCGGGAATTTGAAGTAGATCTGCGATCACCTTGGGGGAACTCTCTTCGAGCGTGATGACATGCACATTCGGTCCGGCATCAATGGTGAAACAGACCAGAGTCCCGCTTTTTCGCCATTCAGAAACTGCCTGCATCACTCCCAGGGTGGCCGGCTGCCAATAATACAGCTGCGGTTGTGAGGTCATCATCACTGCGTGCATCAGATTGCTGTCCAACTCGACCACCTCGGCGAAAGCCTCAAAATCCCGGTTCAGAATCGCCTGCCGGCAGATATCCAATCTGCGAGGTGTATCCACCACGCGAATCTTTTGCACCAAGGAAGTTTCAGCCAGCAGATGCCCATCCTGAGAACCAATTCCCTTATGTTCCTGGCTTACGATGGCGATGCAGTCGATTAACTCCCAGTGATCTCGCGGACCAATGGAGAAAGCGTATGAACTCTCATCATCCTGCCCCGCCTGCCATTCCACAAATCCAGCGGGAACCGATCGGCAGGCAGAGCCAGACCCACGACGAGCCAACCGGGAAAGAGCAGCTTCGTCCAATTCCAGCCCAGCCGCGGTCGAGGCGGCCAGACTCAAGGCGGCGAAGGCCGACGCGGATGAAGCGATCCCCGAACCAGTGGGAAAGTTGTTCTCGCTGGAGACCCTGGCAAAATTCGGGATACCAGCCATTAGGCGAACATGGTCAAGGAATCTCGTCACGCGCTTAACCGCCTTCTCTCCCGGATCCTGACCATCCAAAATGAGCTCATCCTTTTCAAAGCTCGAATCGAAAGTGACTTCCGTTCGTGAGTAGAGTGAGTCCAGATTCATCGAGATGGATCCATTGGCAGGTATTCGCAAATCCGAATCCTTATCCCCCCAATACTTAATAAATGCGATATTGGGATGAGCGAGTGCTATAGCAGTCTTTATCATAGAAAAAAATACCAAAAAAACCTTATCTTGATAAGCAAATCAACTGATATCTCAATGCCATTTTCATTTATCGCTGAACGATCCTCCTGATATCGCCGTTATCACCAATTCCCTGAACTCAAGTTCTGCAGGATTGAAATATTTATGCAGCAGCTCATCCTTGAATTCTTGCGG
>CALBUI010000325.1 GCA_937968125.1 uncultured Anaerolineales bacterium
TAATTCGTACTTCATCTCAAATTCTAGACAGACCTGCAAAATGGGTTTTTGATTCCCATTCAATCACCCTCAAAAGTGATCAAGTCGCCTTCCATCGCTGATACGACAGCCAGCGATTCGATTGGCACTCCCAGCTCTGCCAAGATATTACGACCACCCTCAAAGCTCTTTTCAATCAGTGCGCCAATCGCTACAATTTCCGCTCCTGCTGTCTGGGCCAGACGAACCAAGCCCAGGATGGTCGCGCCCGAAGCGAGAAAATCATCTATGAGCAAGATGCGCTCACCACCGGCTAGAAATTCCGGTGAGACAATTAATTCAACCGTGCGTCCCTTAGTATGTGAAGGGGTCAAGGTCAAGAAGACTTGATCTGGCATGGTAATTGGTTTTGATTTGCGGGCATATACGACCGGCAGTCCAAGATGATAAGCTGTGGTCAATGCCGGAGCAATCCCAGATATTTCAGCCGTCAGCACCTTCGTGGCGCCAATGTCGCGAAATCTCCGGGCAAACTCCTTTCCACAGGCATCCATGAGCGCTGGGTCCACCTGGTGATTGATGAATCCGTCCACCTTTAATATGCCTCCCCCGAGGTTCTTTCCCTCCTGGAGAATACGATCCTTTAATTCCTGCATCCTGCCCTCCATTGATTTTTTGGCAATCCCGGTTCGATTTCGATTCTACATCTTCTTTACAAAACAAACAATTCAATTGCCGAATTCTCATCACTTTGCTAATGAGAAGCCTATGTTAAAATTTAGATCGTGATGATTTTAGCTTCCAGCTCTCCTCGCCGCAGTGATTTACTTTCTCTTCTGGGATTTGATTTCCAGGTGCTCACAGGCGATGTTGATGAGAGCGTGAAAACTGGTGAAAGCCCAAATGCATATGTCTTGCGATTAGCACAAGAGAAAGCTCGAACCGTTTCTAAGTTGATTGGAGCAGACCAGGTGATTATCGCAGCCGATACAGCTGTCGTGGATGGGAACCAGATACTGGGTAAACCCGTCAATAGAGAAGACGCGCTGACAATGCTGCGCAGCTTACGAGCGCGGAATCATCAAGTTTTAACCGGATTAGCAGTATGGGATCCGGAGGAGCGAATAGTGCACGATGATTTGTGTATGACAGAAGTACAAATGCGGTCCTTCCAGGAGTCGGATATGGAGACCTACGTCGCCAGTGGAGATCCTTTAGATAAGGCCGGTGCGTATGCTATCCAAAACTCAAGCTTTAACCCCGTCCAAAGAATTACTGGATGTTATTCAAACGTAGTCGGTTTGCCCCTTTGTCACTTAACCGATATACTTCAATATTTAGAGCTCAAGATACCTGTATTGGCAACCCAGGGTTGCCGATCGGCCCAGGAGTATAACTGCCAGTTGATTGAAAAAATCCAAGCCCCTCGGAAGGTGGATCCACCCCAAAGTAAAGATAATAAGAGCATTAGAGATTAAATGTCGAGATTTGCGCCTAAAGGAACTAAGGTAAAATCGGCATTGTTTTTGCACCGAAGGATAAAGGTTCAACTGCAATTGATTGGAATTCGATGAAGATATCATTTTGGCGAGCAACCGCCACTTTAGCCATATTCCTGGCAGCCTGTAATGGGGGATCCAGCCAACCTACCCCAACACAACAGGTCACCCCTACATTATCCCAACCTGGGATTAATACGACGCAAGCACCCGATGTAAGACAAGCTGTGGGTACCTATCTGGATGCCTGGGAAAATGAGGATTATGGCTTGATGTACGATATGCTGACCTCTATCAGCCAGGACGCTGTTACCCCTGAAAGATTTGAAGAGATTTATCGAGATGTAGCCGGGGAGGTCGCGCTGAGCGAGCTTAAAACCCAAATCTTATCCGCGCTGACTCAAACCCATTCCGCACAAGCTTCGTACCAGGTGATCATGAGCAGCGCGCTGGTCGGTGATATACAAAGGGACGCGATCATGAACCTCAGCTTGGAAGAGGGAGAATGGCGGATCCAGTGGGACGAAGGATTGATCTTACCAGAATTAAGCGGCGGAAATACCCTGCGGATGGATTATTTAATCCCCTCTCGAGCCAATGTTTATGACTTGGATGGCCAGGCTTTGGTAGCCCAGGCAGATGCCACAGCTCTAGGTCTCTTTCCCGATCAAATTGATCCTGACCAGGAGAATCTCCTGCTCACTGAGCTCTATCGACTGACAGGTATATATCCCGATATAATCGTGGAACAGTATGAAGATTTCCCCGAAGGTGCGGATTGGTATTTACCCTTGATGGCTGTTTCTGCAGATGCGGTCGCCCAAAGGGAGAGCGTGTTATCGGGATTATCTGGGCTGGTTATGCGCCCCTTCAGGTCAAGATACTATTTCGAGGGCGGTATCGCCCCCCATACGGTCGGCTATGTCAGCGCAATTCCGGCCGAGGAAGTGGAAGAATATAGACGGCTGGGGTATCGCCAGGATGAGCGTGTCGGTCAATCAGGATTAGAGAGCTGGGGAGAAGAGCACCTCTCTGGCGTGCGTGGCGGCGCGCTATACGTGGTTGACCAGGATGGATTGACGGTGACCAAGCTGTCTGAGACCTCACCGGAGGCCTCCCAAGCAATCTATACTACCCTGGATAAAGACCTGCAGTTGGGAGTCCAGAATGCGATAGAAGGATTCCGCGGAGCCGCGGTCGTGATGGAGCTTGATACGGGCCGGGTCCTGGCAATGGCTTCAACCCCAGGTTTCGACCCCAACCTGTTCGAACCGACGAACCTGAACAGCGGCTATTCACTGGGAGATTTGTTTGATCCTGAAGAGACTCCCCTGCTAAATCGAGCCACCCAGGGGCAATACCCTCTCGGTTCTGTATTCAAAATTATCACTATGGCGGCTGCCTTAGAGAGCGGATTGTACACTGTGGATACGAGCTACAATTGCGGACATTCATTTACAGAAATCCAGGGAATCACCCTATATGATTGGACTTACGAGAAAGAATTACCTGCCAGCGGCGAGCTCACACTCTCCGAGGGGTTAATGCGCTCCTGTAATCCATACTTCTACCACATCGGCAGAGACCTTTACCTGGAAGGTCTGGAAGATGCTGTTCCTGAAATGGCGCGCGGTTTTGGGCTTGGCGCGGCAACCGGTATCGACCAAGTTGCCGAAGATGAGGGGCAGGTACCAGATTTAGGTGGTGAAATCGATGCCACGAATTTGGCCACCGGACAGGGCGCACTGCAGGTGACCCCATTGCAAGTCGCCACATTCATCGCGGCAATAGGCAACGGCGGCACGCTTTATCGTCCCCAGGTTGTCGAAAGCATTCAACCCCCGGACGGAATTGCCAGCTATTCCTTCGAATCCGAAGTCATCGGGACGCTGCCCATCACGGAAGATACTTTAATCGCTATCCAGCAAGCGATGGTCAGCGTGGTTGAAAACAGCCGTGGGACTGCCCACAGGATATTTGCAAACTTCCCCATTGAATTAGCTGGGAAGACTGGCACAGCCCAAGATCCCCCTCGTGATCCCCATGCCTGGTTTGCAGGTTACACCTATGCCAACCGGGAGGATAAACCGGATATCGCAGTCGTGGTCGTATTGGAAAACGCTGGTGAAGGCTCAGATGTCGCTGCCCCGGTTGTCAAAGGAATTTTGCAGCAATATTTCACTGAACAACGTGACGTGTTCCCCTGGGAAGTTCTCCCAGGTGTATGGAAGACACCCACACCAGAACCTACCGAAACACCTACCCCGTAATTGAAAAGGAGGTCTACCTGCCTTCATCCAAAGATTTTAAACCCGGTCTGATAATCCGTTCCCAATCCGGGTTTTTCAGCGTGCAAACTGATGACGGCATTTTGGTTTGTAAGCTGCGCGGAAGATTAAAGCAAGGCGCAAAAGAGGGGGACCTGGCAGCTATTGGTGATAATGTATTCGTCAGCCAGATCACGGAAGGTGAAGGCTTGATCGAAAGCATCGAGCCCCGTCAACGAATGATCTCGCGCCTGGCGCCCCTCCCCCGCGGCGAATATGAACAGATCATCATCGCCAACCCTGACCAATTAGTGTTGGTTTTTGCCTGCGCTGAGCCCACCCCCAGGATGCGCATGCTGGATCGCTTTCTGATCATCGCCGAGGAGCAATCAGTTCCTACACTGATCGTTGCCAACAAAATTGACCTCGTCACAATAAAATTCGCCAGGGATTTATTTGACCATTACTCAGATTTGGGTTATGAGCTGCTCTATACCTCGGTCCCAAACCAGACCGGGCTGGAGGAGCTCAAGGAGCACCTGACCGGAAGAATCTCTGCCCTGGCGGGACCATCCGGAGCCGGTAAATCAAGCTTACTCAACGCCATCCAGCCAGGATTGGGATTGACCATCCAAAATGTCAGTCAATCCACTGGCAAAGGTAAACACACGACTGTCTCTTCAGAACTTTTCCTGCTAGAGGGAGGTGGTTATGTGGCTGACACCCCAGGATTGAAGGCTTTAGGCCTGTGGGATATTGAACCCGAAGAGTTGGACGGCTACTTCCCTGAGATGCGCGCTTTGGTTGCTCAATGTCAATTCAGTGACTGCACGCATGTACATGAACCAGGTTGTGCAGTTATTGAAGGAGTTGAACAGGGCTTGATTCATCCCAGTCGCTACGACTCATATCTGAGGTTGCGGTTTGAGGATGATTAAATCTCTGGCGAGCTGATCGTCACAGATGGGATTCATATGGTCGAATGATTGATGAAGTATGAGTAAAAAGAGAATCTATTAGTGATAAAATATACACTCTAAAGCGCTGGGAAAGTCATTTCGAAATCTGTGCTTTATTAATAATGTCGAATAATATTTAATTGGTGATTATCTTCTCCCCCAGCAAAGTACCTGGCTGGTTTTGATCGTAAATGCCATTGAACCTTTTGACACTGGTATGAGTAATACTAAGGGTAGATCTATGTCCTGTTTTTACGTTCATTATTGGTAAACTAAATTCGCCCATGTCGATTCCCTTTAATTCAAAACCGGCGCTCCGCAAAGCCAAAAAAGTCTTCTTGGCAAGAGACACTTTGTTATGCCAAGCAGGTAAAGTTATGCTATCATTAAGTCCGGTCTCAAATTAGATGCGCCTGAAAAATGAACTCTAGAGTTGACCGAAGGTTGAGCACCATACCACTTCGTTTGTGGGAGGAAGCATTGCCAGATAAACCCATTTTAGATATACAAAATTTGCGCACGGAGTTTCACACTCAAGATGGTGTAGTCCACGCGGTCAATGGCATCTCATATACCGTGAACGAGGGAGAAACCTTAGGGATTGTGGGGGAAAGCGGCTGTGGTAAAAGTGTCTCGATGCTTTCCGTGATGAGATTGTTGCCGCAGCCTCCGGCCCAGATCAAGGCTGATTCAATCGATTTTGGCGGAAGAAATCTTTTGGAATTTACTAAGAATGAAATGCACAACGTTCGCGGCAGCCAGATTGCGATGATCTTTCAGGATCCCATGACGTCCTTGAATCCTGTTCTAACCATTGGGTTTCAATTGAAAGAGCCGTTGAAACTACATCTCAGTATGAGCAATCAGGAGGCCGAAGACCGGGTAGTTGAACTGCTGGAAATGGTTGGTATTCCCGACGCTCGCCCGCGCTTGGATGACTTTCCCCACCAGTTCTCAGGTGGCATGCGCCAGCGCGTCATGATCGCCATGGCCTTGTCTTGCAACCCGGTTTTACTCATTGCGGACGAACCGACCACAGCCCTGGACGTTACCATCCAGGCCCAGATCGTTGACCTGGTCAAACAACTTCGCGAACATTTCGCCCAGGCATTGATCTGGATTACACACGATCTGGGTGTTGTGGCCGGGCTGGCGGAGCGTGTCATCGTGATGTATGCGGGTTTCATCGTAGAGGATGCTCTGGTTGAAGAACTTTATGCTAATCCGCAACATCCTTATACAAGAGCCCTTTTACGCTCGTTACCGCGTATCGACGGCACTCGGGATGAGCAACTAGAGACGATAGAGGGAACTCCGCCGGATTTGATTGCCTTGCCTCACGGGTGCCCATTCGCTGCGCGCTGTGATCATGTTATAGAGAAATGCCGCGAGGTGAACCCTCCCCTGGAAGAGCGGTCCTTGCGCCACCGGGTGGCTTGTTGGGTGGACATTGAGAGTGGTGAGGTATGATGCACACAGATAATGTCTTAGTCAGGGTCGAAAACCTCACCAAACACTTTCCCATCACGCAGGGTATCGTTGTTCAGCGGCAAATTGGCGCCGTCCAGGCTGTCGACAATGTGTCTTTCGATATACGTGAGGGAGAGACATTGGGGCTGGTAGGTGAAAGTGGCTGCGGTAAGTCCACCACCGGACGAACGATCCTCCAACTCCATCGCCCAACCTCAGGCAAGGCCTATTATCAAGATCAAGATTTAACCACCTTAAAAGGTGAGGACCTGCGCCGGATGCGTCGTTTTATGCAGATCATCTTCCAGGATCCTTATGCTTCTCTCAATCCCAGGCTGACAGTAGGCGACATCATTGGTGAACCGTTGGAAGTCCACAGGATTGAAAAGTCGAAGAAAAAACGCACGGAGCGTGTGCAGGAACTGCTCCGCCTGGTGGGCTTAAACCCCTATTTCATTAACCGTTATCCTCACGAGTTCTCCGGTGGTCAGCGACAACGCATCGGCGTAGCTCGTGCACTGGCTCTGCAACCGAAATTTATCATTTGTGATGAACCCATCTCGGCTTTGGACGTTTCCATTCAAGCCCAGGTCGTCAACCTGCTGGAGAAGTTGCAGGATGAGTTCGGGCTGACCTATTTGTTCATCGCCCACGACTTGAGCATGGTGCGTTACATCTCGGATCGTACGGCGGTAATGTACCTGGGTAAAATTGTTGAACTGGCGGAACGGGAAGAGCTTTACAGCCATCCCTTACATCCCTACACCCAGGCGCTCCTCTCTGCTGTCCCGGTCCCCGACCCGGTCGTCGAACGGGACCGGAAGCGGGTTATTCTGACTGGCGACGTGCCCAGTCCGGCCAATCCGCCGAGCGGCTGCAATTTCCACCCCAGATGCCCGCTGGCTGAACAAGTGTGCCAGGAAGAAGAGCCAGAGTGGCGGGAAGCCTCCCCGGATCATTGGGTGGCCTGCCACCTGGTGTAAATTCGTCTTTTATTTATGAAAGGAGGTGGTGAGATTATTGGGAAGAAAATGAGCGATACCCAAACAAACACTGTATTGGCAAAAAAATTTTTCTAAACGGAGGAGAAATTCATGAGTAAGAAAATAAGTATCATATTTGGTGTGCTGGTTATCAGCAGCATGATTTTAGGAGCCTGCGCGCCGGCGACAACGCCCACCCCAGAAACGATCATCGAAACCGTGGTCGTCACCGAGATTGTCGAAGGCGAAGTGGTCGAAGTTGTCAAAACTGAGATCGTCGAGGTAATCGTCACCCCTGAACCGGAAATGGGAGATGAAGTACCCACCCTGTACTACAACTGGGGTACCGAGCCTCCGACAGCCGACCCGGGATTGGCGACCGACACGACATCCTCAAACGTAATTGGTTCCATTTTCACGGCCCTGACAGACATCGATGATGAGACCAAGGAAGTTGTGCCGGCCCTGGCCGAGAGCTGGGAATCCAACGAAGATAAGACTGTGTGGACCTTCCACATGCGCGACGATGTCCCCTGGGTGCAGTACAACAATATCACCGGCGAGATCGAACAGATCCTGGACGAGGATGGCAACCCGCGCATGACCAATGCCCACGACGTGGTCTACGCCAACAAGCGCGTCTGCGACCCGAATACCGCTTCGGATTACTCCTGGCTGCTGTACACCATCCAGGGCTGCGAAGCGCTCAATGTAGCCGATCCTGAGGCCGACAACTTCCAAGAACTGTTTGACGCCATGGCTGTGGAAGCCCTGGACGACTACACGGTGCAATTCACCCTGGAATTCGGCGCTGGCTTCTTCCCGGCAGTGACTACGATGACCCAACTCATGCCGGTGTACCAGCCGGTCGTCGAAGAATTTGGCGATCGCTGGATCGAGCCGGGCTTCATCGTCACCAACGGCGCTTACGTCATGACCGAATGGGTCCACAACGATCACCTGACCCTGGAAAAGAGCCCCTTCTGGCCGATGTGGGGCACGGACTACGCTCCGGGCAATATCGAGCGCGTGTTCGGGGTCACCATCGAGGAGAATTCGACCGCCTTAGCCATGTACGAGAACAACGAGCTCGACTCAGCGAGTCCCCCACAGGATGATATCGACCGCATCAAAGCCGACCCGGTGCTGAGCGAGGAGTTTAACAGCCCGCCCATCAACTGCACCTACTACTACGGCTTCGTCACCGAAAAGGAGCCGGTCAACGACGTGAACGTGCGCAGAGCCCTCTCGATGGCAATCGACCGCCCGACGATGGTCGAGGCCGTCACCAAGGGCGGCCAGATCCCGGCTAACAGCTTCACCAACCCGCTCAACTTCGGCCACACAGCCGAGGATCCGGACGTCGCGCCCTGGGCGCTCACCGAAGAACAGGGCGGTACCGGATACGCGGCCGCCGTGGAGGAGGGCAAGGCGCTTCTGGAAGAGGCCGGCTACCCGAACGGCGCCGGTCTGGACATGTTGCTGATGCACAACGTCAGCGAGGGTCACGCCCGTGTTGCCCAGGCCGTCCAGGCCATGTGGGCGGAAGCCTATCCTGAGGCGAACTTCTCCGTCGAGACCCAGGAATGGGGCGTCTACCTGGACACCATCCGCGCCACGACGGCTGTCGAACAGGT
>CALBUI010000326.1 GCA_937968125.1 uncultured Anaerolineales bacterium
CATAGTACTTCTCCAACTCCGGAGAAGGCGTTTTTAGCCAGGCCATCTCTGCCAGGCCCACGTATCCCCCTGGCTTAGTCACGCGGGCGTACTCGTTCATGGCGACTTGTTTGTCGTCGAAAAAGACGTTACTGACTCGGAGATGACGGTATCAAACTGGTGGTCCTCAAAAGGTAAGTCACGGGCATCAGCAACCCTGAATTCGACCCGTTGTTCCAGACCATCTGCTTTAACCCTGGCGCGAGATTGCGCCACCATCTTGCCTAACAGGTCGACACCGAACACCCGGCAGCCGGTGGTTTTTGCCAGGTAGCTCGGCGTGGCCCCCAAGCCACAACCCACATCCAAGACATATTTCTCGCGGTCGATATGGCATAGAGCGATCAGTTTGCGAGTGGCTGCCATGCTCCCAGGGTGCTTGGTGATGCCGATACTGGCGATGAATTCAAAATAATCCCTGGCAATCTGCTCGGACATATGGATCCCTTATCTTGTTATTGACTTTGGGGTGAATGGGTAAATTGATGCAATTTGAATAATGACACCTCTCATCGATTATAGCCGAACTCAATCCGGTATTATCTGTTTAGGTTCCTGAAGGCAGAACAGGAATTTTAACTAGTTCCTTGGATTAGTATAAAATCACTGCATGAGAAAGCTGGTTTTCTCACCGCTGTAGAAATAAGAAAAGGCCCGGTGGGTAGACCGGACCTTTTGGAGAACCAATACAAAGATTTTATCCTGGAATTATCATGGCGCCCGAGTGATTCGCAGAACTACGCCTGTATCACCAAAGGGAGTACCGACTTCATTCGCCAGAACGTACAGCTCCCCGCTTGCATCCTGACCAAATCCCAGCAGAGAGAAGCCCAATTCGTCTTGCCCATAAAGGGTGAACTCAAAGATCTTGCTGGTTTTAATCCGGTTGTCCTTGACGATATTCTTCTTGTTCAAGTAAAACAGGCGACCTTCATTGTTGACCCCGCTCTCGGTGAATTGCGAAAAATCACCGAAGATGTAGCGGCCAACGAGCCCAGGGATTGAACTCCCGCGGTAGACGAAACCTCCCACAACCGCCCTGCCATCCTCATTTTCAGTCAGGCTATCGGAAGTGTTGTACTCCGCCACAGGATCGATCAATCCTGTGGGTTCATCAGGGCAGGGGTGCTGGGCGAATGCAAAACCAGGTGCAGGACCGTTTGGATCGAAGCAGAAGGAGCCTTCTTTGACATTCCAGCCGTAATTCCCGCCAGCGACCACCACATCCACTTCTTCCAGATCGTTCTGGCCAACGTCACCCGTGTAAAGGTCTCCTGTAGCCATGTCGAATGAGAATCGGAAGGGGTTGCGGAAGCCATAGGCGAATGTCTCCGCCGCATACCCCTGCATATCGACAAATGGATTATCAGCCGGGATGCCATATTGACCGTTAGCTGAGTTTGACCCACTGGGATCAATCCGCAGAATAGATCCGAGAACATTGGCGGGATTCTGACCGTTTCCGTTTCCGTGCCCTACTAATGGTCCACCAATAAATGGTTGTCCATCGACATCATCTGCGCCACCGCCGTCACCCAGGGAGATGTAGAGCATTCCATCATGTCCAAAATTGATCGCGCCACCATTGTGGTTGAACTGCGGCTCATCAATTCGCATTATTTCCCGGACACTGGTTGGATCGACTACTGATCCTGGGTTCCAAGGGTTTGGAACCTGCCATTCCCTGATCACAGCTTGATGGTTTGCAGTCGTGTTTGGCGGCATGGTAGAAAAATCAGCTTCCCCATCTACTGGTTCTGAGGTAAGCGTATAGAGCAAACCGTTGCTGGCGTAATCAGGGTGAAAAGCGAGACCCAGGAAGCCGCGCTCATCGAATGATCCGGGGCCGAAGGCACCCAGCGGGACGAGTAATCCGCTAAGGTCGGCAAATACGCTCTTGCTGCCATCATCCAGGTCGACAGCCCAGAGGATGCCATCCTGATCCGATACAAACAGCCGTTCATAATCTCCAGGTGCAAACGTTCCAAAATTAGGTGCGGTTAATCCTGAAGCTAAAGGCTCTAGTTTAATCCTTTGGCCACCTTGCAGGATGACATCCGCCAGCAATCCTGTGGCAGCAAAAGCCGTCGATACAATGAGCAGGGCACCGATAATCACTATGCCGATTACCCCACGTTTGATAAGAAATGTACGCATTGTTTCCTCCAGAAACTCTTTGCGATATGGTTATGAGATGAAATTAGTTGTTGCTCCTCAACTTTGACCTCGACTCTACAGCCGGGATCGTTATAAATGGAGCCATACAGATAGGAACTTGCTAATAAGCATTGAATAATTGGCTCGCACCACCTCCTTTGCATTGGATAGTTCCCAACACCTGCGAACTGAACCAAACTAGAAGGGTGTTCTGGTGTTCGAGAAATTTGGTTTATGAGAACATTTACGAGTCTGTATTTATTCTGGATGCAGATTTTCCCCACTTCTCATAGAACTTTAAGAAATATTCTGGGTTGAAGCGACAATCAGGATGCTTGCAGAACAATATCAACGCCAAGGAATTTTTTTGTTAGGAAGCAGAGTTATTCCTCATATTGGATCTTCTAGGAAGGGGCGACATTGTATAATCGAAGTCGACATATCAGACTGTAAGGAGCGATACGATGAATGTGCATGAAAAAATTAATTATGTTGAATTTCCGGCCAAAGATCTCGAAGCCACAAAAGCCTTCTTTACCGCCGCATTGGGGTGGACTTTTGAGGATTTCGGCCCGGACTACACCGCTTTCTCGGATGAAGGCCTTGACGGCGGGTTTTACAAATCCGATTTGTCCGCCACCGTTGAAAGCGGGAGCGCGTTGATAATATTCTACAGCGCGGAACTGGAGGAGACCCAAGCGAAGATAGAAAGAGCTGGCGGGGCGATCAAGAGAGAAATTTTTTCTTTTCCAGGAGGGCGCCGCTTCCACTTTTCCGATCCAAGCGGGAATGAGTATACGGTCTGGTCGGATATAAAGGCATCTTAGCAGGTGACAGCAAATAAAGAGGCGCAACTAGAAAAATAATTATGAACTCCGATTACCCGCAACCAATCCTTGTTCCACCAGGTTCAGGAAAGGAATTGAAATTCCTGGGGGTTACGCACAAGCTTACTTATCATCAAACCAATAGTGAGTTTTATCTGTTTGAATTTGAGTTTGATCCCGAAAGTGGAAATAGATTACATGTGCATCGATATGAAGACGAGATAGTATATGTTTTGGAGGGGGCAATCGAGATCAGACTCGACAACCAGAAATTGAAAGCTGGTGCGGGCGGGGTAGCAAAGCTGCCGAAGAGAATCCCACACGCGCTCTACAATCCCTTGAAGACGCGCTCAAGATATTTGGCAATGGCAATCCCAGGAGGCATGGAAAAATTCTTTGATGATCTGAGCGCCGCGAAGGCAGAAGGCACCTTGGACGATGCAACGCACAGAAAAATATCTCTAAAGTATGGGATAGAGTGGTTGGAGTAGGCCTGTCAAACCTGCCGCCTAAATCCTCTTTTCCTCATGGTCGCCGCTTCCACTTCACTGATCCAAGCGGCAATGAGCATGTGGTCTAGTCGGACCCGGAATGAATAACGAACGCCATGAACGAGATTTGCTATCTTCCAGAGCAGGATCTCGTTGGTATTCTCGTAAGAAGAAAAAACTTGCCATTTGAGTTGTTCAAATGGAAGGAACAAAAAAATGAAAAGGGTGGCATTGAAAGATAATTTTTTGGTCCTGTTTTTTGTAATTTTTCTGGCTGCCTGCGCTCCAGCGCAAACGCACCCTGTAGCTGTAAAAACAATCGACGGTTGGCCGACAGCGGGTTTGCACGAAGTGGGGTTAGATGAAGAAAAGATCGCTGAAGCGGTTGGGCGCGTTCAAGATGGCACCTATGAGAATATTCACAGCATTCTGATTGTGAAGGATGGCAAGCTGGTCTTAGAGGAGTACTTCAGCGGCTATACCTGGAATTACAATGATCCCCAGTTCAAGGGACAGCTGACCGATTATGGTATAGATACGATTCACAACTTGGCTTCCGTCACCAAAAGCATCACCTCAGCTTTGGTGGGTATCGCCATAGACCGGGGATTCATTCAAGCCGTGGATGAAAAGGTGCTCCCCTTCTTTCCGGAGTACTCAAATCTGAGTGATGAACAGAAAGAAATCGTCACCCTGGAGCATCTGCTGACGATGTCTTCTGGATTAGAATGGAACGAAATGGAGCTTCCCTACAGCAGCTCGAACAACGATCTCGTGCAGCTTTTCATTGTCTCAGACCCGATAGAATATATCCTGGCCAAACCTGTGGTCAGCGAACCTGGCAGTAAATGGTACTACAACGGTGGCGGTACGAACATACTGGGAGAGGTGATCCGGGAAGCCACAGGTATGCGCATGGATGATTTTGCTGAGCAGTATCTGTTTGAACCGCTTGGCATCACCAATTACGAATGGGATCATATCAATCCTGATATGATCCATGCCTCAGGTAATCTGAAATTGCGACCCAGGGATATGGCCAAGTTGGGATACTTGTTCTTGAGTGGTGGTGTTTGGAACGGGGAGCGAATTCTTTCTGAAGAATGGGTTGAGGAATCGACAAGAAAACAGATTGTGACTCGTTGGGGGGGTGGGTATGGTTATCAATGGTGGATAAGGACATATCAGACTGATTCTGGAGCTGTAGATTCATTCTTCGCAGCCGGATGGGGAGGGCAAAGGATTGTTGTATTCCCCGGCCTGGAAATGGTGGTCGTTTTCACCGGTGGCAATTACGTGGAGCAGGAGCCAGTCGATGAGATCATCAGCCGTCATATCTTACCGGCACTGCGTTGAGGTGAAATTAGGATGGCTATGGAACACCCGATAAGCCAAATCGCAAAGATTTCCGGTGGAAATATCGAACTTGCCTTCGCCGGTGATGGTCCCACTGTCCTGGTCTCACATGGGACTCTGGGAGGCTTCGACCAGGCGTTGGCGATAAACCAGCTTTTCGATCAATCTGCATTCCGCTTCCTGGCTGTATCGAGAGCTGGATATCTGTGATCATCTCCATCCAGCGGGCATACCCCTGAAGAACAGGCCCGAGCCTATGTCGAACTCCTTGATCAGGAGGGAATATCCAAGATTGCAATTTTGGGCGTGTCAGGAGGTGCACCATCCGCGCTCAGGTTTGCTCAATATTTTCCAGAGCGGTGTTGGGGGCTGGTGTTGTTCTCTTCCATCACAAGGACGCCGCAGCTGCCGCCTGCATTTCGAATGGTCGTGCGGATGCAGGATTTCATGATGAGAATTGATCCCCTTTGGGCTCTGATGTACGACCATGGATTAGGGCTGTTGCTCTGTTCGGACGGATTGAACTCGATCCAGGTCAATAAGATTTTGAACGATCCCCAATTGTGCGAAGTGGTTCGGGGAATCTATCGACCGATAAAATCAGCCAACATGCGCCGAACAGGAGTTCGCCTGGATGATGTGCAGATCCAATCCCTTCAAGATAATGTCCATTACGAGATTTCAGTTCCAACATATATCTGCCATGCGGCCAATGATCCTTTAGCACCTGCTTCAGATGCAGCGCAGCTCGCAAGCAGCATTCAGGTTGCCTCCTACCTCGAATTACAGGATGGAGGTCACATATTTTTTGTTGTCCACGCTGAACAAGTGATCCCTCCAATCGAACAATTCCTGTTGGGTAAGGCTCCCAACTAACAAAGTTCATTACTTATACAAATCTACTTCTACACCTTCCCTTGGCTGCCCGAGAGACAAGCGCGTCGCAGTTTCCTGCATATTCCCACTTGGGTAAGGGAAGATTCGTTTTTCATCCGACAGGGAGCACAATAATTGATAAGATTGGTAGATAAATTGAGCGAGTAAACACCATCAATTTCAAAGGAGATTTGAGGATATGAGAAGAATAGTAGCTGTGGAAACTGGTGGACCGGAGGTTTTGCAGCTCGTGGAGGAGGAGATACCGGAACCAGGCCCAGGCGAGGTGCGGGTAAAAGTGTTAACTTCGGGGGTAGCATTTGGTGACCTGTTGTGGATGTCTGGTGTAGTGCCTGGCAGCCCCAAGCCCCCATTTTCGCCAGGTTATGATCTGGTAGGTTTGGTGGATAAACTAGGAGAAGGGGTTAATGGTTTCGAAGTTGGACAGCGAGTTGCGGCCTTTGTGAAAACCGGAGGGTATGCTGAATACAGCTGCTGGCCGCAAGAGGAACTTACGCCAATTAGCGATGATCTCGATCCGACAACGCAGATCTGCCTGACTTTGAATTACGTGACCGCGTATGTGTTGATCAACCGGATCGGGAAAATCACCTCCGGGGGGCGAATCTTGGTGCATGGCGCTGGTGGCGGGATGGGTACAGCCATGTTGGACCTGGCCAGGACGATGGATATCCAGGCTTTTGGTACCGCATCGCTAGCCAAGCATGAATTGGTTGAGAGTCTGGGTGGTATTCCGATCGATTATAGAAGTGAGGATTTCGTGGAGATAGTCAACCGTGAGGGTGGGGTTGACCTGGTCGTCGATCACATGGGCGGCAGCCACCTGGCGCGCTCATTCCAATGTTTGCGTCCGGGGGGAACCCTGGTTTCGACCAGTTCTTATGCTGCAGCTTTGGGACAGTCGGGAGCGCTGGAGACGGTGGGTGGACTGCTTCGGTTGCAGTTATGGAATGTATGGCCAAACCAGCGGTCGGCACTATTGTTTGATGTGGTCCCTTTTTATAAGAAGAATCCTGGGATGTATTCTCTAGACTTATTAGCGCTGCAAGAACTTCTTGCGGAGGAAAAGATCAATCCTGTGCTCGATACAACCTTTCCATTAGAAGAAGGCGCTAAAGCGCTGGAATACCTGCGTGATGGCAAAGCCAAGGGCAAGGTTGTGCTGGTGACAGAGGCTTATAGCTCGACATTTCCTGGTTTATAGTTATTTCAATCCAGGGAAAACTTGCCGCCCAGATTAGAATTCTGAACCAGATGGAGGATCAGGATGACAAATGATAAAAAAACAGAGCTGTCCGATATGTTCAACCAATTCCCCCGTTCAGCTGCATACGATCTTGAATGGGTCCTTGAAAACCAGATGGGCCCTAATGTGTTATGGCTGACAGAATCTTTGTCCCAGGTCATGGAGCTCAATCCCGGAATGCGCGTGCTCGATTTGGGGTGTGGAAAGGCGATCAGCTCCATCTTCCTGGCCAAGGAATTTGATGTCGAGGTGTGGGCCACCGATCTATGGATAAAAGCTAACGAGAATTGGGAGCGTGTGAGGGCAGTTGGCGTGGAAACGCAAGTATTTCCGATCCATGCTGAAGCCCACAGTCTTCCTTTTGCAGACACGTTCTTTGATGCGATCGTCAGCATGGATGCTTACCATTATTTTGGCACGGACGATCTTTATTTGGGTTACATAAACCGGTACCTCAAGCCAGGCGGGCTGATCGGAATTGTGGTGCCGGGCTTGCGCTCCGAGTTTGGTGCTGATGTCCCAGAGCATCTTGGACCATACTGGGAATGGGAGTTCTGCAGTTTACACAGCCCGACATGGTGGCAGGAACATTGGGGGAAAACCGGACTAGTGGAAGTTGAGCTGGCAGACATGATCCCTGGTGGATGGGAACATTGGATGAAGTGGGAAGAGGTAGTCTTCGATCTAGATGGCCGGGAATATGTGAAACAAGAGGCGGAGATGCTGCGGGTAGATGCCGGGCGCAATCTGGGCTTTACTCGGATGGTTGGGCGGAGGAAATAGATGAATTCGCAACGAATTTCTTTATTACAACGCCCACAAGAGCCTGCACTGAGCTTGCGAAGTGGGCTAAACTACAGGTTCCGTTGGGATTGGAATAATTGAGGGGGATGGGATTCACTCAACAATATCTATCGGTGTGAATTCAGGCAGTTGGGAACAATTTGGATACAGGATTTCGACGAACTTAGAGGTGTATTCTGCATCTTGATGGCGTTTCTGAGCCTCCTCGTCGACAAAGGCCATGATGTGGACGAATCGATCTGAACCACCGACCCAATAGGAGGTGTATTCGCTATCGGGTTCAGCCTCATGCACTGCAGCGACTAACTCCTTAATAGCAGATTGAACAACCCCTAACGTCCCCTCCTTGATGCGGTACTCGGTCATCAATCTGATAATTGCTGTTCTCCTATGGGAGAGAATTTGCGGGGTTAGGTCAAGATAGTATTTCGAATAATTAGATAGTGGATATTTGGTTTTATTTTTGTGGGGACAAGCATATTTCCAGGCGAGTTTTTTTATTGCCAACCAGCCACCGCTCGGAGTAAACCTCTACCGAGCCTTGTGATCTCGAAAGCAGATAAAACTTTATACTTGTAGCTGCCGATCTTGGCGTCTTTTTCAATCCGTTTCACGACAAGAAAATCACGCAAGATGTTTATCACTGCGCGCTCGATAGAGTGGTGTAATGATTTCCTCAGGCGTTCAGGGTCTGGAGCATCCCACATCAACCTGGTTGCCTGGATCAGGCTGTCAGCAAAACTTTCAAAGGGGATAGTGATTCCAACTGGCAGTTCTAAAAGGTACGCCAAGGTAGTATAAGCAAAATAGCCAGGGAGAACTTCATCTAATTGGGAAAATAGGTCGGCAATCTCCCAGTTGGTGTGGTACCACCAGCTTTCCAACAAGTACCAGACCTGGACGGGGGGTTCAGAAGCCAGGAACTGTTCCCCTTTGGGTGTGAGACGGATCCTCCTGCCCTCTCCTCCCTGAACCAGACCGCCAGTTAGCAACAGGGTATGGATGAAATAAACTGGCCAGACATCAATCTCGCTGCGCAGCTTGTAGGTCCGATCCCCGATCACCTGATCCAATATGGGTGGGTCCACAAAGCCGGCGGTCACTTCCCGGATGGCCTTGAGCGGTAGGTTGCCGCTGGACTGTGTTCCTTTAGTCCGGTGATCTCGTAGGTAGATGAGCAAATGGTTTGTATCCAGGCGTAGGGGCAGCTGCTCGAGTTGAGCGTAATCCTCATCCGTCAATTCTCCTAACCAGAAAGAGATCGGTTGGTAGAGTTTGAATTCCGGCCCAACTTCGCTGGAGTGATACCGGTTGTGATCTCGGATCATTTCGGAGGAATCGATGTTGCGCAGCTCCTCATCGCACTGCTGCAGGTCGAAAACCTCCGGATCGAATTCAGCCCCGATCCAGGCGAGATAATTCTCATGCTCCGGATGCTGCGGATCCAGAATCGCCTCTACGAAATCAGTATAACCCCATATCCCACCCACATCTTCCGGCGGACAGGCGCGCCTCCCAGCCACACAGGCCGGAAATTTGTGTTCTTCATCAGGTTCAATGATATCTTCAACCTGTATGGTGTGCTGCCAGCCATCACCAAAATCATAAAGATACTCGAATTTGACACCTTTGCCAGGCACGACTTGCTTGAGCAGGTATTCTGTCTCGTCCAGAGTTCTCCGGCTTCCCAACTCGTCCATATCCGGGTTTCCATAGGATTGTTTGTTGATGATGAATTCGTGCAGATGAGAATTTGTCCACCCCATGGCGACCTGTAAAATGAAATGCAGTTTGAGGAGAGATGTGTCACCGGGCAGCTGAACTCGACGCCAAATGGGAGGTTTGATGCCTTTAAGGCTGATCTTTAGCTGATAAATTAATGGTCGTTTAGATTGTTTATCGTTTTTCATCATTGATTACCAGGGGGAAATAATTTCATAGTGGTAGAAATCTTTAAATGTATCGAAGTGGTCAGCTGGTGCAGTGAGCAATGATTTCTTTTCAGATTTTTCGCAGTGATTAGCAGTGATTAAAGGTGGTTGGATTCATTCAACAACTTCTATCGGTGTAAATTCGGGCAAGACAGAACAGTTGGGATACAAGACCTCTACGAAGCGCGCGGTGTAATCCGCCTTCTGGTGGCGCTGTTGGGCCTCCTCGTCGACAAAGGCCATGATGTGAACGAATCGATCTGAGCCACCGACCCAATAGGAGGTGTATTCGGTATCGGGTTCAGCCTCCTGAGTCGCGGCGACGAACTCCTTTATTACGGATTGAACCACCCCTAACGTCCCTTCTTTGATGCGGTATTCGGCCATCAGTCGAATCATTGCAGCTCTCCTATGCGTGCATCCCAAATTGGTAAAAGGTTTTCTGCCCGCTATTATTTGAGCCATCTATAGGTCGGATTGGTTCTGCTCTTTATGCCACCATTTATTTGGGTTATCATTCGCTGATTCATACTTGAAACGGGTGCTCATCACGGGTTGGATCATGATGACCGGTTCTTCGTATGGGTGGCTCTCAAAAATGGTTTCAATTACGGCTGCCAGTATTTGCTCATCCTGCGGGAGGGTGAAAGATATCTCGTCACTCGGCAGCTGGTACAAGCTGGTCTGACCCGGTTTTGATCCTTCCAGCGGCTTAAACTGCAAGGTGCCGGTCTTGGATCTAAAGGCAACCTGCTCGTATCTACCATAGGTGAGCGGCGCGACGCTTGTTATAGCGTCAAGGACCTGCGTAACATCTTCGGGAGGTATTTGCACGCGAACCAGGTATTCCCCTACGATCGATGCACTTTCATTTTCAAGTTGGGTGATATCCAATTTGGGCCTCTTTCCTGGAAATGTGATGCGGGAAGTGAAGTGTAATTGTGATCGCAATTTTTTCGAATTGTAACCGATCCCCCTGTGAGGTTGAGCAGGATAAGCACTCCATCTTGGTTAGGCGATCAATTATAATGTTTCAAGGTCCCAGTTAACACTGCATTCAATACGGAATATCTATGTTCAAGATCAGCCTGAGTCTTCAAGCAGCATCTCCTGGATGATTAAATGCAAACTGAGGTTAGATCACAAAGTGTAAATTGATCATGATCGCTTTGCAGCGGAATAGAAACTACACACTGCTTTGGACCAGCCAGCTCATATCACAGATTGGCAACTGGGCGCTGTTCGCGGCGCTGCCCTTCTTCGTGTTCCAACTGACGGGCTCGGTTCTGGCGACAGGCATCATGTT
>CALBUI010000327.1 GCA_937968125.1 uncultured Anaerolineales bacterium
TTGGGATATCCCAGCTAACCTGGTTGAAGGACTGACTGAGGTTCAGAATCCAGATGGAGAATTCCATGGGCCGGTAAGCTTACGTAGTGCCTTCGCTAATGATTATTTAATCCCTGCCATACACACCCTTTCACAGATGAATCCGGATCAGGTTTGGCACACTGCCAGACAGATGGGGATTAATAATCTCCAGGTGCCTGAAGGTGATGGCGGTCTCCTCATGCCAGTTGAAGGTGGAAAGGCTGATTTATTGGAGATAAGCCAAGCATATGGAGTCTTCGCTTCACAAGGAAACCTGGCCGGCATTTCCAAGGACGAGGATCTACCCCAGGATTCAATTATTCCTGTAACACCCCAGGTTGTCCTTAAAATCTTGGATCGGATTGGTAACGAACAGTTGGATTGCACAGAAAATATTACAGATTGTCGCTCAATAAAGCGCCCAGTGATAACCCCTCAGCTTGCCTATCTTATCACCGATGTTCTCAGTGATGAAACTGCTCGATGGCCGAGCTTAGGTCATCCAAATCCCTTGGAGATTGGTCGACCCACGGCTGCAAAAATTGGCTATACCAGTTCCCGCGAAGATGCCTGGACAGTGGGCTACACTCCCGGTTTAGTGGTGTCTGTATGGATTGGAACTGAAGAATCAGGCCTGGAGATAAGAAATTCCCCGGATTGGGCTGCTGGACTTTGGCGTGCGGTTATCCAGTATGCCATGAAGGATCAACCTATTGAAGAATTCATTACTCCTGTGGGGATCAGTGAAATACAGGTCTGCAATCCTTCTGGGTTATTACCAACAGAAGAATGCCCACATCTTGTGGATGAAGTATTTGCCAGCGGTAATGAGCCGACACAAACAGATAATCTCTTTCAAACATTCCTGGTCAACCGTGAATCTGGTCGCCTGGCAACGATTTTCACCTCTCCAGTATTGATTGATGAAGAAACATATATGATCATTCCTCCAGAGGCAGAAGATTGGGCGCGGGAGGCAGACATCCCCAAGGTGCCTGATGCCTATGATGTCGTAGTTTCCGAGCAGATTTCCTCCCTTAATTCGAGTATCACCTCCCCAAACATGTTTGACACGGTCAAAGGCTCTTTGCCGATAATCGGTCGTGCGGCTGGAGCCGATTTTGAATTCTACCGGCTTCAATATGGCTCAGGACTCAATCCAAACTCCTGGCTGCAGATTGGAAAGGATGTCAATGAGCCGGTTCGAAATGGCCAATTAGGGGTTTGGGATACATCTGATTTGAGTGGATTGTATGCACTTCAATTGATCGTTTCTTATGCAGATGGGACAGTTGAATCAGCCACCATCCAGGTGACGATTGACAACCAAAAACCACACGTCAATATTCAATATCCTGGTGAGGATGACATTTTTTCATTTTCCGAAGAGGAAGAATTTACTATCTTGGTTGAAGCTAATGATGATTTGGAAATGTCTGTTGTGGAGATTTTTATTGATGGAAATCTGGTCGCATCTCTAAAAAATCCCCCCTATGCTTTTCCCTGGAATATGAGGATTGGAGAGCATATCCTGCGCGTCAAAGCAATAGATAGGGCGGGAAATGTAAGCGATGACAACATCAGAGTAGTTGTTGAAGAATAAAAAAAACTCCCGGATAATAATCTGGGAGTTAATTGAATCTTTTGTTGCTTATTATTTTTACGGTAAAGAACCGACTACATCGAAGGTCGCCAATATTTGGTCGAGTGCATCAAAATCCGATTCTTTGGTGATTTGCATTTCGACAAGAATTAATAAGGATTGCGGATCGTTAATTGGAACGGCAGTCAATACAATGTAGACATTACCCGATTCACCACAATTCTCAAATAGATCGTATTTTCCTCGAAATGCCACATCCTCATAATCATAGCGGGTATCATATTTACACTCATCAATGAGAAAATCCCTGCGGACATCGAGCAAATTTACATACCCCCCCAATTTCGCCAAATCATCTGACGCTCCGAAAAACACTCCTGATTCTGACCAGGTATTTACATAAGCATCCATATCGGCTGCAGCTGAAATGGCTGATCCAATCGTTTCTCCATCATCATCCCAAGTGCCTCCATTGACATCCGTCCAGTCGGCAGGGACATCCATTTGGATCGCTCCATAGTCATCCATGACACTAACATATCCAGTATAGGTGCCTGTGTCTTCTACTGTTGTCTCAATTTCTTCTTCAAGCGTTTCCGTAAAAGTGAGCGTAGTATCCAATTCCCGCCCGTTTAATTGACCGGCTAAAACTTCTCCAGTTGAATAGCGGAGCACCTCGATATCGAGAGTATCGTCGCTGTCGTGGCTGCGCAGGACATCACAATAATCTGCCATCGTACCATCCGTGGCAAGAATTAAGCTTTCCACCATGGTGACAATATCCCCTCCCTCGATGCCAGCCTTATCCGCTGGCGAGCCTGATTCAACTGAATAAACCCATATCCCTGAGAAATCTTCATTGGTAAATGCCTCACCATTAATTCCTACCCACTCAACATTTTGTCCTTCTTCTAATTGGTTAACAATATCGATTGCTAAATCACGGCCTATAGCGAAATACTGGTCAGTCTCTCTGCCACTGTAGTTAATTCCCACCACCTCCCCATCGGCGTTTAATAGAGGTCCGCCAGAATTTCCGGGGTTTATGGTCGCATCGTGCTCGACAACGTAATCAACAGATGCCCAATATGTCTCACCCCCAGCTTCTTCTTTGGAAATTATCCCACGAGTCAGGGTGAATTGTGGCTCGGCGAGCGGGTATCCGGCTGCATACACTTCCAATCCAACATTGATCGGTCCTTCATGCCAATCTAGATAAGGAAAACCATCCCCCTCAATATCAATCAATGCCAGATCAGAACACTCTGATACACCTACAACCTTGGCATTATAAGTTTTCCCGGTGTCACCTCCAATCCAAACCTTCAGCAAAGCGGCTCCAGTAACCACATGATTATTCGTAACGGCGAGACCAGATGGATCAATAATGAACCCAGAACCAAATCCTGCATCATTGTATGAGACTGAAAAATCAGGATTGACGAAAGATCCATCGGCTTCAATTTGTATTACTGCACTCTTTGCCTCATCCAAGCTTGAAATGGCTCCCGATTCCACTTCTTCAGCAGGCTCATCCTCTGGACTGGTTTCAACCTCTTCAGTTTTTTGAGGTTCATTTTTTTCAGATTGTAGCACTTCCTGAGTAGGTTCTGGAGTCCCAGAACTACAAGCTGCGATAAGAATTAAATTCACTAGCACGACCCAAACTAACGGCTGCAACTTCTTTAATTTCATTAATAACTCCTTGGTATTTACCTATCTATATTGAATGAACTTAATAAATGAGATCACAAAGAATGAGATTCTCCAAAGATTGGCATTGCCATTAAGGTGCAAGTATAGCAAAAATCATTGTGAAATTTAGCTTAATTACAAATTTACAAGGAACTTAGAAAGGGTAAAATTTCCCCCGAATTATTCGATTCTTTCTGAATGAGGTTTGCTGCCTATCGATACCTGCGGTAAAGGTAATAAGCTGTCAAACCGGTCGACAAAGCAATGATCAAAAGGGCAATTTCTGAATACCTGACAATCGTCTCTATATCGAATCCAGCCCGTTCCTCCGGAACAAATTGCGATTCCTGAATGCGTGTTTCCACTTCCAATAAGAGTTCCTCTTCTGGCTCCTCTTCCGGTTCTGCGATTCTCCCAAGGTCATCTGCCAGCTCTTCAACAGGTGAAGCGAGAGTAGAAAGAATTTGCGTTTTTTCTACAGGGGCTGCTGCCTCTTCAAGCATTTCCATTGCTTCAGCTGCAGCGGGTGGTGCAGCCTCTTCTTCACTTATCGCCCGATCCATTTCACCTTCTGCCGGTGCCTCAGGCAGCTGACTCTCGACAATCTCCGCTTCTAAAATTGGCTGAACCTGTTCAGCAACAGCCGGAGCCGCAAACTGGACCGCCTCAGAACTAATAGAAGTTAATGTGGGTAAAACGAAAATATCACCCATAAATACCAATATCAAGACCAATGTCGCCAGAACCGAGGCAAACCTTAATATGGGGAATGCTCTATGGGGCTTTTGTACGACACCTACCATTTCAGGAGTCAGCATATAATTACGTGGGGCGCGAATTTTTGGCAGGCTGCGAATGACCGACCTGGTTCGCTGCAGTTGCTCATAAGTTTCCTGCAGTTCCTGGTTCGAGTGCAGCCGAGCTTCCAGACGAGCAAGCGCTTTCCCAGAAAGCTCGCCATCCAGATATGCAGATAATGCTTCAAAATCTCGTTCAGAGATACTCATAATTCGCCATTCAAAATGTATTCTTAAGTTTCCAGACGCATTGACATCGGCAAAAGTTCCCAAAATCCTTGGAGACATTCCCGCATCCGGGTGCGTCCCCGGGCCAGACGGCTTTTTATCGTCCCGAGAGGTTTTCCAATTGTATCTGCAGCCTCCAGGTAATCCATGCCCTGCACATCCACCAGAACAACCACGACCCTGAAGTCTGTGGGCAGTTCATCCAAACAATGTTGGATTGCCTTTCCCAGTTCGCCTCGCACGACATTATCTTCTGGCAGCTCCCCCGGATCGGCAATCCAATGTGGCGATTCAATTTCATCCCCGGATTCATCTACCGGTTCGAGGGGTGTCGTTGGTCGTCGTTTCCTGCGGCGTAATTCATCGTAGCAAGCATTGGTCACAATCCTCAACAACCAGGCGCGAAATGAGCCGCCCCTGAATGAGCGCAAATTCTTATATGCTGAGATAAATGCCTCTTGGGTGGCGTCATCGGCTGCCTGGGATTCCCCCAGGACACGATAAGCCTGGTTATAAACTCTATCCTGGTAGGCTAAGATTAGCCGGTTAAAGGCATCCAAATCACCCTGGCGCGCATCCTGAATTAATGCATTTTCATCCATTTGGGCGCCTCAATCGACTTGCAACCAGCCAGAACAATGCTCGCCATACAAAGATGGCCACCACACTGACTCCACCCAAGATCACTACGAAAATTGGCAAAATTGGAGAACTAAGCATCAACCCGCGCAGCCAGGCTGCCATTGGTGCAGCTATCACCATCGCCCAAATAGGTCGCCACAACTGGCGTCCATCAAGTCCATATTCAATTTTGTAAACTTGCAAAAATGGTGCAACCAGGAACCAGGCAACAACCAGCGGAACAAAGGTTGATAGCATTCGGGCACCTGCTGTATCAGCAGTTCCATGGCTGGCAAAACCAATTATTGTCACTAAGGCTAGCGTGATGATGTCCCCAAGGATCAGGATAATATGATCAGCTTGATTTTGCATAATTGCATAAATCCTAACCCAAACGTCAGATTGGAGCAAGGGGATTTCCTTATCTGGACACCTATTGCCCTAATTCTGAAACCCAGTTACAATGCTCCGGGAGGTAGACATGGTTCCCGTTCAAAATCCAGCCGAAACTCAGACTCAACGCCCATTTTGGCTGCAGTATTTGATGATAATGGGTGTCGTAACGATAATCGTTGTTATTGGCTCGCTGTTGCTTGGCAATATTCGCCAAATTTCAAATCTGTATTTTTGGAGCACCTTGATTTTATTTATCATCGCAGCTGTCCCAGTGTTCTCTGAAGTTGGGACAAGGGTAAAAGTAACCGTGAAAGCAATCAAAGATGGGGAGAAAGTTGGTGATCAACTGAAAGATAAGAAAATCACATTTGACCGCGGTGCCCGGATTACTTATTTGTTTGGCTTATCGGGAATTACCACGTTTGTCCTCGCTATTCTTACTCTCGCAATAGGTTAATAATGGAAAATTCGCGTCGAACTCTAATAATTATTCTTGTTTCAATAT
Organism: uncultured Anaerolineales bacterium; assembly: GCA_937968125.1. GTDB lineage: Bacteria > Chloroflexota > Anaerolineae > Anaerolineales > UBA4823 > PFL25. Next base: position 5,867 of record CALBUI010000327.1, read on the forward strand.
TTGTCATTTGCCTGTGTGTTGCAATTATTGGTGTTGGGGCGTTGGGATATTTCTTTCCAATCAATCGGATAACTTCGGTTTTAGAAAATAATGAACCAGTTGCCTTGGTGACGGAAGTTCCCACACCTTTGCCAACAATTCCAGAAGAAGCACTCCCTTCCCCAACCCAGTTCGAAATACCAACAGCAACTGATGAAGTTTCCGAACCCATTCCCACTATCGCGGCAACTGAAGATCCAACCCAAGAATCGATATCACCCGCCATCGCAGCTCAGATGGATCAAATCGAGTCCGAAGTGATCAGTTTGCGCAACCTTTCGCCCGCAGGGGATGTCAAACGAGCATTGCTTACTCGCGATCAGCTGAGAGAAAAAATTGAGACAGATTTTTTTGAAGACTATACCCCAGAAGAAGCAAAAGAGGATTCGATTGTCCTCGCAGCTTTGGGATTACTCGAGCCAGGTTTTGAAATGTTCACCTTTTACCAGGACTTACTCAGTGAACAGATTGCAGGACAATATGATCATACCAAAAAGGAAATGGATGTTGTTCAAGGATTTGGATTTGGAGGTCCAGAACGTCTGACCTACGCTCATGAGTACGCCCATGCTCTTCAAGATCAGAATTTCGATATCGAAAATGGTTTGAACTACACGGATGAATCTTGTGAAGAGGATTCAGAACGCTGTGCTGCGGTTCAGGCCTTATTAGAAGGAGATGCCTCCAAGTTGGAATTGGAATGGTTTAACAACTACAGCACAAATCAAGATTTGATCGATATTCAGAATTTCTATGCTGAATTTGAAAGCCCAGTATATGACAGCGCTCCGGCTTTCTTGAGGGAAGATTTCATTTTCCCGTATACTTTCGGCCAAACTTTTGTTGAATACTTATATAGCCTTGGTGGGTGGGAGGCGATTAACGAAGCCTACAGGAATGTCCCAGTTTCTACTGAGCAAATTCTTCACCCCGAACGGTACCCACTTGATCAACCAGAAAAAATAATAATCCCAGATTTATCCCCAATTCTAGGTGAGGGTTGGAGCGAGATTGATACTGGAGTCATGGGGGAGTGGTACACCTTCCTGATTTTAGCTCGCGGATTGCAGCCAGAGGCGAGATTGCCTGATTTTGAAGCTCAATCGGCCAGTGATGGTTGGGGAGGCGATGCATATGTCGTTTATTACAATGAGCAAACAGGATCCGTTGTCCTTGTTATGCAAACTTCCTGGGAAAGCGTGAATGACGCCGGTCAATTTTACGGCGCCTTTAATAAGCATTCGACCTCGCGTTTTGGTGCGCCCACCGATATTCAGACCGACCAAATTGGTTGGTCACACCCGAGTGGATACACCCAGCTCAGCACACAGAATCAGGTCACGACCTGGATATTAGCTCCAGATGCAGGGATGGTCGAACTAATAAGGTCGACAATACAAGGACAATAAAAGATACCCCCTGAATACAAAATTCCTGGATCCGCATGGAAACCAGGAATTTTTTTATAATAAATCTGTATTTATATCTGCCCAATATCTCTAATCTTCGCTTGTGGGTTGATCAAGAACCAAATTAATTAGCAATTTGAGAAGTTTTATTCTTCAGTAATTAATGTCTCAATTATCCCCTGGTACTCATCTTTATTGGGCGGATTGAGATTGATGATGGCTTCGATTGCTTGCAGCGCACCTTGGGTATCACCGGCTTCAAGGAGCATCTCTCCAATTGCGTCGTATTCCTTTATTGCTGCTTCGCCCTGGCCTTCCTTCAAGAACAGCCCAGCTTTTATCTCTCGAAAATACGTGCGATCTGGATAATCATCTACCAACTTCCCGATGAAGGAAAGTGCTGCCTGGTTTTCCCCGTTGGTTTCCATGAATGATAAATAGTTAATTAATTCATCTTGAGCTTGTTGATCTTGTCCCAAGCGTAATTTCAATTCGATAACCTTTTCCGCTGCTTGTGGATCATCTGGTTTTAATGCCCTGATTTGTTCGTAAATCTCCTCGGCGTGCTTCCAGTCAAGGCTTTGCATTTCAATGTCTGCCAGATTATGGAGGATTTCTATACTAAATTCTCGGCTAGATCCTGTGCTCTCCGCTAATTGATATGCCTCCAGATAGACTTCACGTGCTCGAGAAAGATCGGCTAAATTGTAATATACACCAGCCAGATTGACTTTTTCTTTGATGGCTTCATCATAGTGGTTCATTTCTTCATGCAAGGCGATCAGCTGCATTCTGGCTTCCAGATCCATTGGAGCAGCTTTTATTAACCGCTGCAAGACTTTTACGGCGTGCAGCGGTTCACCTCTTGCCCGGTATGTCTGAGCAATGGTTGAGAACTTCTCGATAGCTTCCTTCAAATGCTCTTGCTTGAGCAGCAGCTCACCCATGAAGGTGTGCAGCGGCAGATAGGTCGGTGCGAATTGAATGGCAAAATATGCTTCTTCCATTGCTGAGCGCATAAAACCTGTGCGCGCATATTGGTTGATCGTCCTGACAGATTCAACGATCCGATGCCCTTGCGGGTTGGTCAATACCTCTCCCACAGGTATTGCGGGAGCGCCATCAACATCAATCTGATATTCTCCTCGGGCTTCGGCAAGATGATGCTGCCAATCCGGTCTGAACAAGAGCTCTTCGATCAAGTCACAAAGTCCATTCTTGGCTTCAACATCAGACTGTTTCGATTCTGCCTCGATGATCGGACCATACATGCGCAGCATATCATCCCTTTGTTCTTCTGGGAGAATCAATGCATCTGCAATACGGAGCGCTTCGAGATAATTCGTCGCTGCGTCGTTCAGCTGACCTTTGAAGCGTAAGGTTCTGGCTATGAGTATTCTAGCTGCGAGCGCGTAGCTATCATCTTCGATTGAACGCTGCAAATATCTCATTGCGCTCTCTAACCGGTCCCCTTTTGACAAGATGAATCCCAGGTCGAAATATACCGCCGGGTGATCTAATCCCGCATCGATGGCCTGTTGAAGCTTCTCTGCAGTCTCGTCTTCATCACCTCGGCCCTGAGAGATTACCGCAGTTTGTAAGAGTTGGGATGCAATTTTTTGTTCGCCCTGCTGGAGTCCTGAGACGCCATCCCAAGTTGCCTGATGATCTCGATCCCTGCCATTTGAATCTCCCCCTCCTTGTTCGAAAACCAGATTCGCCAGGTCAGATAGAGCTAATTGACGAGCTTCGTCAATTGGATCAAGTTCGAGTATTGGTTTTTTCTCGATATGTTCCTGTTCATCAAGACTGTTGGGAGCTGTTGGATGCTCAATGGTTTCAACCTTGGACGGAACGGGTAGAGGCAATGGCACTCCCTCATGGATCAATGCAAGTGTATCCTTGGCCTCCCTGCTCGAGGGTTGAAGCTCAAGTGCATGTTCTGCCGCTTGTTTCGCATCCTCTATTTCTCCTTGATGCTGTAGCAAGCTGGCCACGATCAAGAATTCTGTTACGGCTTGTTGTTCTCGGCCTGTCTTTTCATAAATTAAAGCCAATCTCGAGTGGGCCGGCAGATTTGTAGTATCTACCCGGTTAATCCGGACTAAGCATTCGACCGATTTAGCAATATTTCCTTCTTGCAGGTAGAGCTCACTCGCTTTCAGGGCTGGTGCGACAGCATCTTCATTTCTGCCCAGCAATTCAAAGAGCTGCGAAGATTTCTCATACGCTAAGGGATTTTCTGGGGATATTTTTTGTGCTTGTGAATAATACTCTTGTGACTGGTCATAAAGTCCTTGTTCATATAGGGCCAGACCAAGACTGACTAGTGCATTTGGATCTTCAGGAGCTTCATCTAGCGCTTGGCGGTAAAAATCAGCCGCGCGCTGCCAGTCCTGATCCCAGGCGGCATTATGACCTTTGTTCATCGCTTCTTGATAGCGATTTTTAATCTCGTCCATGATATCTGAGTCCGATTATAAACCCCAAATTAGATCGGCGACATTTCATTCCAGTTAGGACCGGAACGGGCATCTGTTTGTAAGGGTATCTTCAAAAGATAGGCTTTCTGCATTACCTCACTAACCAAATCGGCTGTTTGTTGAAGCTCTTCTTCAGGGCATTCAAGCACCAATTCATCATGAACCTGAAGGAGCATCTTCGCCGATAATCCGGCTTCGAGTAATGCGCCTGGTACCTGCAGCATAGCAATTTTCATAATGTCTGCTGCTGTCCCCTGAATCGGGGAATTAATTGCTTCCCGTTCTTCCCGGTTGCGAATATTACGGTTAGATTGAGTTCTCAAACCAGGGAAGTATCTCCGCCGCCCCAACAAAGTTTCGACATATTCTTGCTCTGCGGCCTGCTTCTTCATCTTTTCCAGGTAATCTCTCACACCGGGAAATTGTTCAAAATAGGCATTTACGAAGTCTTCTGCCTCGGCCAGGGTGATATCGGTATACCGGGAGAGCCCAAAAGCGCTCATCCCGTAAATCAAACCGAAATTGACTCCTTTTGCCCGGCTGCGTTGTTCTTTGGTAACTTCTTCAATTGGGACTTCAAATACCGCGGCTGCTGTCGCGGCGTGAATGTCCTGACCAGATCGGAAGGCTTCGAGCATCGTTTTGTCATCGGACATATGGGCCACAATTCGCAGTTCCACTTGAGAGTAATCCACGGAAAGCAGGACGTTCCCAGGCTCAGCGACGAAAGCCCGGCGCACTTGTCTACCGAGTTCAGTACGAATTGGGATGTTCTGCAAGTTGGGATCAGAAGAGGCAAGTCGTCCCGTGACAGATCCGGCCTGGTTATAAGAGGTATGTACCCGTCCCGTTTGTGGATTAACCTGCTGCGGTAATGCGTCCACATATGTACTTTTCAATTTTGATAGTTCACGATATTCAAGCACCAAATCGACCACTGGATGGTCACCTCTCATTGCCTCTAAGGTGCCTGCTGCTGTAGAGTAAAAACCACTTGAAGTTTTCTGAGTACGATTCGGTGGGGTGAGTTGTAATCGATCGAATAAGGCTTCAGATAGTTGTTGCGGGGAATTTAAATTGAATTCCTCACCTACAGCTTCAAATATTCTTGTCTTGATCGATGCGATTTTTTCGCTTAATTCCTCGGACATGTTTGCCAGGTAACCAACATCCAATTTGATTCCAGCCATCTCCATGTCGGCGAGGACCTGCACCAGAGGCATTTCGATTTCTTTGAACAATTTTTGGGCTTGTTTTTCGGTAAGTTCACCTTCTAATTGCTCTTTCAGCTTTAATGGGATGACGGCGTCGTCAGCCGCATATTCAGCAGCATCTCCGATGCTTACTTCCGCCATAGTACGTTGATTGCGACCCTTACCAATCAATTCCTCGATTTCAGTCATTTGAACATTCAGCCGCACCCAGGCCAAATTCTTCAAGCCCAAATTCCGTGAGGTCGGATTAGTCAACCACTCCGCTATCATCGTGTCAAAAGACAATGGCTTGACCTGCAGGCCATTCCTTGCAAGCATCACCGCATCGTATTTGAGATTGTGCCCAACTTTAGGTACCTCAGGATTTTCAAATGAATCGCTCAGCGCTTCAATGATATTTGACTTCGGCAGCTGCTTGTCGCCATCGGATAAGTGCCCAACCGGCAAATAATAACCTCGCTCTTGATTCACTGCTAACGAAATACCTACCAAGTCCGCCTGCATTTGATCGGTGGAAGTCGTTTCAGTATCAAATGATATTTGCTGCGCACCTGCTAATTCCGAGACCATGTTGTCTAATTTATCTTTTGTATCGACAATTATCGTTTCAACTTCAATTTCTTCTTGAGTAATCTCTTTGGTCGCACCTTGTTCCTCGAAAAGGGTCAGCTGATCACCTTTGGATGGTGAAGTCGAATCCAGGGTACCAGCCAATTTTTCCAAGCGGATGAAAAGGGAACGAAATTCAAGTGTCCGGAACAAATCTGCGACCTCTTGTGGATCAAAATGTTCCGTTAGAGCCTGGTCGAGATCTAATGGAATATCTAAACCGGTGACGATTCTGGCCAATTCCTGGCTCATCAAAGCATCATCACGGCTCTTTTCCAGCTTATTTCGAACTGAGGTGGCTATCTCTTCCAGATTTTCATAGATACCTTCTAAAGTCTCATATTCACCGAGTAGCTTGACAGCAGTTTTTTCTCCCACTCCACGCACTCCTGGAATATTGTCTGACTTATCCCCAACCAGGGCTTTAAAATCTACAACCTGGTCAGGGCGAACACCAAGTAGATTAACCACATCCTCCTGCAGGTAATCTTTTGCATCGGATAATGATCTTCCTGGCAGGCTGACCATGACTCTTTCATTAACCAGCTGCAGCAAGTCTTTGTCACCAGTAATAATCTTGACCCCCAATCCCGCCTCTACAGCTTTAACAGAGACACTCCCCAAAACATCATCTGCTTCGTACCCCTCAAGCTCGAGGCGGGGTATGTTAAATGCATCTACCAGCTGCCGAATGCGCTTCATCTGGATGACCAGATCATCTGGCATTTTCTCTCGAGTTCCTTTGTAATCTTTGAATAACTCATCCCGGAAAGTTTTTCCCGTGTCAAAAGCCACCATCAAAAATTCAGGTTGTTCCTGTTCAAAGATGCGCAATAACACACTGGCAAAACCATATACCCCTGCGGTAGGTTCACCATCTTTTGTGACCCAATGCTGACCCCCGCTACCACCGCGGGTCAATGCAAAATAAGTCCGGTAAGCCAGTGCATGGCCATCTAAAAGGAAGATTGTTTGAGGCATGCGTAGTACCCTTCGAATATAATTATGGAAAAGAATTAACCGAATTGAAATTCAAACTTGTTCGAATCAACAAAATTGAATAAGAATGAGAGTGAATCACGACTAAAATCAAAGTAATTACTGAGAATTGATGAGTAGTGTAACATGGCGCCTTATGCGAGGCAAGTCTGCCAAATGACCGTTGACATACACCCTTGAACATGTTATTTTTGATGTAAGATGGTTCAGGCCAAGAGAGTCACCAATATTGTTTATATCCTGATAATACTCCTCAGCCTGACCGCTACGGGTGGGGAGTATGCTGTCGCTCAGGAATCCGACGAATCCACACGTCAAACAACTGTCGTCATCGAAGAAACTTTGTACGAATGGTGGTTGCTGCGCTGGACGGATAATATATTGGTCTGCCAGATTTTTGTTGATCACGAAGGACCCCCAACTCCAGAAGAAGTGATTCGCGACTGTGGTCAAGAGGTGTATGAGCAATGGTTAAAAACCCCTCCCTGTGAGGAGGCCGCAGTAGGTGAGCCAACTACTTATTGTCCTGGTCTATATGCCTATTTCGCAGGTTTCAATCCCGGCAAGATTACCACAGTCGTTGAACTTCCAAAACCTACTGTCTGGATCGATGTTTCTGGCTGCTCACTCAACCCTCCGGAGAATTTTTGCTCCCAGCAGCCCAATTTAGTTTTTACTGGCGAAGAGCCGCTTCCAGATCAGGAAATAGAAGCTATCCACGTTGTCATTGAAGGGGTTAAGGTTTCTTGCCCTCGAGATACTTGCGAAGTCCCTGTGAAATCAACTCCTTTATCTGGGACAGAGGTGGAGTTTTGGGCGGACTCGACATTTGGTGATTCCAGTGAGCATTTTACCGCGCTCGTGCGGGTGGTAGAAACAGGCGTTTCCACAAATCCGGGTGTTGATGGATGGTATGTTGATGTCCTCAGCAGCCAATGGACTGGTGGTTCTGTGGAAGCTTGCTCCTTAATTTGGGGCTCTTTTCCCCCACCTGGCTTACCTCTTTCGTGGCTCTCAACTCCATCCCAAGAATTGCTCCTCGCCTCAGTAGAACCATATCAATATCTTGCTGGCAGGTTGATAACCCAGGAATTGGTTGATGCGAGCGATTGTGTAAATAATGGATTACTAGTCAACGGATATGCAGATGCGTGTGGTCTGTCCAAGGCGCGTCCATTGGTAGATGAATGGCAAAACCAGTTCGATAACCGCATCTTAAATGTTGCTGAAGAGACTCAATTACCAGCCCAGATAATGAAGAATATTTTCGCCCAAGAAAGCCAGTTTTGGCCCGGGGTTTTTCGTGTTCCGCAGGAATTTGGATTAGGTCAAATCACGGATATGGGCGCAGACACGATATTGCTGTGGAATAAACCGTTTTACGAATCTTTTTGCCCACTAATTCTTTCTGATGTCACCTGCAACCAAGGATACCTGGGATTAGACGAAGAAGACCAGGCGCTCCTGCGTGGGGCACTCGCTGTGGAAGCAAATTCAGACTGTCCTGAATGCCCGACCGGGGTTGATTTGATTCACACCAATCTCTCGGTGATGTTATTTGCTCAGGGCATCCTGGCCAATTGTGACCAGGTTGGCCAGACGATATACAACGCGACCCAAAAATCACCCGGCAGCGTAAGCAGATATGAGGATCTGTGGCGTTTCACGTTGGCGAACTACAATGGCGGTGCGGGGTGTCTGGCTTTCGCCATTTTTAGCACATGGGGATTAAGAGAACCTTTAGATTGGGCACACGTATCCACCCATTTCACCCAACCTTGTCAGGGGGTAATCGGTTATGTTGAATCCGTCACCGATTGAGATTTTATTTCACCAACCTCTTGGCGAGCTCCAAAAATTCTTCCCACTCTTCTTTGAAGAAATGAATGGTGACATTATTTAGCTCCAGATGATAGGTTGCCTCTTCATCTGGTTCATCAGCCTGCCAGGCTGAGTAGTTATCAGTCTCAATCAGGGTTTTGATTTTTAATTCAGAATTTCCGTCCATCAAAATAACCTCGTAAATTTATGGAGCTGGTAGTACAAACCAGGGATTCACAAATCCACCCAGGTAACGTACTTCAAAATGAAGATGGGGTCCAGTGGAAAAGCCAGAATTTCCCGCGGATCCGATATATTGGCCTTGGAGAACACTCTGGCCGCAGCTGACACCCACTGAGCTGAGGTGTGCGTACAAAGTTTGGTAGCCATTTCCATGATCGATCATGATCATATTGCCATACCCACCCAATGCCGATCCCGCAAATACGACAACCCCACTATCAGCTGCAGATACACGGGCTCCGGTTCCAGCGGCAATATCAATCGCCAGGTGACCAGACCAGTAATCATTTCCGGATAATGTGTGATTGTCTGCCGGCCAGATGAAAGCACCTGAACCATATGCACCTTCATAGCCTCCCGAACATGTTCCACCACCATACAATGAACTGGATACACCGGCCCGGCCGCGCGGGATGGTTGGTACGATCCACTGCTTGAATTCTCTGTGTCCACCAGGGAGCATTACTAATGAACTGTCTTCCACCTCAGGATTGGTGAGGTCAAATTTGTTTCCTGTCCAACCGATAATATCCTCCACCCTGGCTTCAAATCGATCTGCCACAGATTGCAGTGTATCACCTTCTACCCATTCATAAAGCACGCCATCTATCGGGGGGATCAGCAAAACCATCCCAGGGGACAGTTGGTCAGGATTATCATTTAGCAGGGAATAGTTTGCCCATAATACTGACTCAGGTTCAAGACCAAAGGATTTCGCAATAGCAAAAACCGAATCACCCGTTTCGACAGTATGTTCTTGAGGATCTTGCCTGGGTCTGGTTGGAATTATGGTATATAAATTGATCTCCCGGGAAATCGATACTTGTTGATCGGGTTCTGATAGCTCCGGTAAATCAAGATCATTTAGATTGGACTGCTGGGGTATGGGTGTAGGATTCAACGCGGGTAGATCAGGGACACCTGCTTGAGCTGAAGTGACCCGCCAACCCAAATAAATTGCAAAAACTACTAAGGCGATTGCAACTACCCAAGCCCCCCAATACAACCAGCGATTTGGTGCTGGTTGTGCTTCTTCTTGCGCTTCACTCACAGATTAGTCTCGCCAAGTGTTTCCAAAAACTCCAGATTATCCTCTGTCTTCGATAATCTCTGCAAAATTGCTTCGGTTGCGCTCGAGGAGTCTAAACCTGCTCCATGTGGAGGTGCTGTAACCATTTGGTCGACCATTCGCCTCATCAACCACACACGCGGTGTGATGTCTGGCCCGAGGAGCAATTCTTCCCGTCGGGTTGATGATCGCTCGATATCGATGGCAGGGAAGATCCGCCTCTCTTGGAGCTTCCTGGAAAGGTGTAATTCCATGTTACCAGTTCCCTTGAACTCCTCGTAAACCACATCATCCATTCGGGAACCGGTGTCGATCAAACATGTTGCTAAGATTGTGAGCGAACCGCCGTCTTCAATATTTCTCGCTGCACCGAAGAATCGTTTTGGGGGATATAGAGCCGATGGATCAATACCACCAGACAAGGTTCGTCCGGATGGGGTTACTACTAGGTTATATGCTCGGGCTAAGCGAGTGATCGAATCCATCAAGATCACAACATCCCGGCCTACTTCAGTCAGACGTTTGGCTCGTTCGAGCACCATCTCCGCAACACGTACATGGGATGTTACTGGTTCGTCAAAAGTCGATGAGATCACTTCCGCATCCACGGACCGATCCATATCGGTGACTTCCTCAGGACGCTCACCGATCAAAGCAACCATCAAATTTATTTCCGGATTCTTGGTCGAAATCGCATTCGCGATTTCTTTCAAAATCGTGGTTTTCCCAGCTTTGGGGGGTGAAACGATCAACCCACGTTGACCCCGACCAACCGGAGTAACCAAATTAATCAGACGAGTCGCTAAAGTCATCCGGTCAGTCTCTAAATCAAATCTAACATCCGGAAAGATGGGGATCAAGGACTCGAATTTAGGCCTGCGTTTTGCACTATCTGGATCAAGCCCATTAACCGAATCGACTTTCAACAATCCGTAATGCCTTTCTGATTCACGCGGTGGCCGGACATGACCAATAACCAAATCACCGTTTCGCAAACCATAGCGCCGGATTTGTGACTGGGAGACATAAATGTCATATGGACCTGGCTGGTAATGGCCTGAACGAAGGAATCCAATACCCTCGCTCATGATCTCAAGGATTCCGCCACGCAATTCCAAACCTTCACGTTCGGCTTCTGCCTGTTGGATCTGAAGGATCAGGTCTTCCTTCTTTAATCGATTGAAACCCTTTACATCTAGATCTTTTGCAATCTGTCGTAAAGAATTCAAGGGGGTTTTTTCAAGTTCTAATACTTTCATCACATTTCTACCTAATTGGTACAGATCAAATTTTGGATGATAATCAGGCGTCACTCATTAAGTGACGACCTTTATCGCCATTGGTATTACAAAGATAATTATTCCTACTCAAATCAAATCAATAAGCGCGGCTGGGGGTAAGGAGCTAAAAAACAGGCTGTCTAATAAATTCACTCACAAGGAGGGGAAAGTACTAGAAAATTATAGCATGCTAATTGGAAGACTGCAAGTCAAAGATGACCACCTATAATCATTCAATCTTACCACCTTTCGCAAAATTATCGGAAATTAGCAGATAATACTTAAGGGCTAATTGACATTCATATTTCATTGGGCTATAATCTCTGAAATGGATAATTTAGGTTAGCCATGTCGGGCATCAAGTTTTGACATGTTTTGGAACAATTTTGTGGGAGGTGATTATTCCAACCCTTAGAAAGCTCTTAAATTCTCAGTTTACAGCTAAAATACCAACCATTATTCGATTTAATGCAAGGAGAATGCCAAATGAATAAGAAATTGTTGATTTTTGCCGGGTTAGTCTTACTGGTGATCTTATCGGTAGCCACAGTAATTGCAGTTGCCAAAACTGACCTTGTCCGATTTGAAGTAATCAATAAAACTGACGAACCCGTCTCAATCAGTCTAGTTGATGAGAGCGCTTTCTACTACCTGACTGTCGCTGCTGGCGAGACGAAAATTTTCACGGTTGAACGCCTGGTTTACGATACCACCATATGGTCTTGTGGTCTGACAGACACAGGTACTGTTGATCTGGAGACTTACTTGAAATTGGTTTTCACTAAGTGCGATGGCAAGGCCCCCAACAAGGGTGAGCGTAGCATGGAAAAAGTGCATATCGATGATGCACCATATGGTGTCGATATGCACTTCGAATACGCGAACGATTAGCAATTTCGAGTGAGGGTCAAACAAAACCCGATACCGCCTGTTCAAATCCGGACAGGCGGTTTTTCTTTGACTATCGGTTTTGTGGTGCTAGAGGCTTCATTTAGATATGTTTTTTTCTCGACAGCGTCACTGTGGTAATTGCAACCAGGGAGAGGAACAATCCGCTCAAACATGGTGGGGAAGAATTTTTTGTTGTGGCGGAGCTATTTGAATCTACATCTTCATTAGCAATTGGGGTTGGGGTTGCTTGTTCAGGATTTAGAATCGGCAATATGGGTTCCAATTCATACTCAATATCCATAACAGGTCCCTCTACCACTTCAAATACATTATCACCTTCGACAATTATTACCCTCGATCCCAGTGCGAATGCATCAGCCAATTCTGGTCGCTCTTCAGCGATTAAGAAATATTCATCTGACAAAAACTCGATCTCAATTACTTCCATTTGCTCTGGATCGAATCTTGTGTCAATCCATTTTCCTTCCGATTGGATAAAAGTTCGCTGGCCAACCGTACGGACTTTACTCATTGCTTCCGCTGGAGAGGATGTTACTGCATCTGCATTTGCCATCGAATTTTGACCCTCAGCTTCTTCTACTGCCTGCTGACCGTATGAAGGTAAAGTAGCTTTTTCACTGAACCTATCGAACTCCTCGCTGACAATCCTCTCTTGCTCTGCTTCTCCAAGTGGCAAAGGCTCCGTTACCAGGTATGAGGTGTACGGTGTGACAATTCCGTAACGTATGCTTAGTTTCACGATCTCGTCAATGATCTCTGGGTTCGGCCCATTTAACCTCACTTGCTGGAGCAGGTATCCGATCTTCCGGGTCGCCCACAGACTTGGCAATGAACCTGAAGATCCGTTCACAATCGAGCTTCGCTCATCGAACCTTTGATCAACGAATACGAATTGATGTCTCTGCCCATTTGTTGTTCCGCTTAGAGTGACATCAGTTACACCCCCATCACGATAACGGCCAACAACTACAACTTGTGATCCTACAAATAGATCTGGCAAAGGTTCAGGGTAGACATCATAGACCAGAAGATCATCAAAATCCAGCTCCAGATCGGTCAAAACCGGGACGCTGATGTTGTTGTAAAAGGTCGAGACAATTTCATCCAGGGGTTCTCCAGGGACCACGTATGTACTCTTTCCATGGTGAGATTGAGACAGAGAATCTAATAAATAAGTGTCCACATCGTAGCCGACCCCAAATGTGAACAACCTCAGGTTGTCTGGTGCAAATTCGGATAAATTATCGATAATTTTTTCACTCTCCACCTCCCCAACGGTTGGTAATCCATCAGTGAGAAAGATCAGGTAGCTTGGCCGTTCATTTCCCAAGGTAGCGGTAGCTTCAAGCAGCGCACGATTGATATCAGTACTCCCTTCAGCAGTGAGTTGATTGACCCAAGGGATTGCATTACCAACGAAACGGGTCGATTGCATTTCCTTGTTAAACAACTCCACACCTGTACTGAATGCAATTATATTGAACCGATCATCTGGATTGAGTTTGTCCAAGATATAGCGAACTGCACCTTGGGCTTGTTCAAATTTCTCCCCTTCCATGCTGCCCGATTTGTCAAGCACAATCATGACATCTTTTGGAATGGCTCTGACTGTATCGCTAATACCTGGCGCGAGCAGGAGAAGGAAGAAGCCATCTGGATTTTCCCGGTCTGAGGGATCTCTAAGTGTAAGTAAGTGGAATGCTTCCGATTCGCCGATCGAATAAATTAGCGAGAAATCTTGATCTGGCAGGACATCCCGCTCCTCGTATCCAGCACGAAGGTGGTAATCATCCTCCCGGCTGATCGAGATCGAGTGGCTGGGAGAATAGGCTGCGCGAATTGGTTGGGGAGAAGCAATATCTACGGTAATGCTGACGTTTTCCAATGGCTCGCTCGAAAATTTTTCAGTACCCAAGGGATACTGATACTGAACTAAACCATTTTCCGCAGAAAGTGCTTGAGTATATTCAAGTTCAATCCGTCTTTCACCCATCGGGGGGATCGGGAAAATGCGCGCCTGCATCGCTCCCTGATCTGCATATTCTAAAAGGGCCGGGTCACGTAAAGTGGCTACAATTTCCTCATAAATTTGCCTGGCTTGTTCAGCATCCAAGATTTCCCCCTGAACTGATTCGCCTTCAATCCATAAAATGAAATCGTTAACAGCCGCATCCATAGGGATCGGGAATACATAGGTTCCCTCAACATCCCAGTCATTTGGATTATAGAAAACTTGATCGACATGTGTGGTCGCAATTTGGTCTTCAATTGTTACTGTGACATGGTGATAGCGGATCTCCAGCTGGGACATATGAGATGGGATCGGACAAGGATCGCAAATCGGTGGCTCAGGGATTATGATCCCATCTGCCTTCCCAGGTTGAGTGAATATCGCCCCACATATCAGCGCCAGTCCAATGGTAGTAAGAAATTTGATCTTCATAATCCGACCCCTTTCCTAAACAGAAACCTATTCATGATGAACTATTTGTAAAAGAGACGATGACCGGGGGAAAAAAGTTCCAATGGTATAATTCCGGCGAGAA
>CALBUI010000328.1 GCA_937968125.1 uncultured Anaerolineales bacterium
GCTCGTAATCATCGCGCTGAATACCTTCTCGATGAATTTGATGAACACAGGTCTCGACCAGGTATTCAATCCGGCATTGAGAGAATAGGAAATCAACATGTCAAAAGTAATGCTAGAAGTTAGAGAACTAACAACAAAATATATCACCCGCTTTCAGGAAAATGTTTACGCGGTTGACCACGTTTCTCTGAAGGTCGAGAAAGGGAAATCGCTGGGAATCGCCGGAGAATCCGGCTGCGGAAAGTCAACGCTGGCGCTGAGTTTGATGGGATATTACTTCCCACCATTACATTACACTGAAGGCGAGATCACCATCGATGGGCGTAACATCTCTGGGATGAATCCCGATGAGGTACGCAAGCAAATCTTGGGCCGGGAGATCGCCTATATTCCCCAGGCCGCCATGAACGCCCTCAACCCCACCCGTAAGATCATCGATTTTGTTTCAGATGTAGTCCAAGCCCATGATATGCACGTGCATAAAAAAGAGATTTATGAACGTGCTACCAGCTTATTTGAGACCCTGGGGCTTCCGGCAGAAGTGCTGCAAAAATACCCCGTTGAACTTTCCGGCGGCATGAAACAGCGCACCGTGATCGCCATCTCTGTGATCCTGTTTCCTAAAGTTTTAATCGCGGATGAGCCTTCCTCCGCCCTGGATGTCACCTCCCAGAAGATGGTCATCAAAATGCTGAAGCAGCTGCTGGAAACTGGTTTCATCAGCTCGCTGATCTTCATCACGCACGAGCTGCCCCTGCTTTACAACGTGACGGATGATATTATGGTTATGTATGCAGGGCAGATCGCGGAGGTGGCTAACGCACATGACGCCGTGTTTGATCCCCTCCATCCATACGCCAAGGGTCTCATGGGTTCGATCATCGTGCCTGAAGAGGGCCTGCGAGATGTTAAACTCACCGCTATACCTGGGGTACCACCAAATCTCAAGGATCCCCCCTCTGGATGCCGTTTTGCCGAACGCTGCAAATATGTGCGGCCTGAATGCAGGGCCATGTCAATCGATCTACGCGAAATTGGGGGCGGTCGCGCTTACCGCTGTATCATCCCAGAAGACGAATTGAGGGAGATTTACCATAAGGAGGCTGAGTAAAATGGCCGCTGAGAAAAGTGTAATCCTGAGCACGAAAGGACTTACCAAGGTCTTTGGATTTGGTCGCAATAAAACTTTAGCCGTTGACCAGGTGGATATTGATATCTACGAGGGTGAAGTCGTCTCGATCGTGGGTGAATCGGGCAGCGGAAAGACCACCCTGGCAAAGATGCTGTTGGGATTGCTCAAACCTACCGAGGGAGATATTTACTTCCAGGGGCAGTTGCGTGATATCCGCTCTCGAAAGAAGAAAAAGGAATACTGGAAGAATATCCAGGCCATCTTTCAGGATCCATACAGTTCGTATAACACATTTCAGAAGATTGATGCCGTGCTTTTGGATTGCATTCGCATGCGCGGCAATGGAAAGCTGCCGTATGAGAAAAAAGTTGAGCTGATGACAGAGGCCTGCAGCTTTGTCAACTTGAAGTTCGACGAACTGACCAATAAGTACCCTTTTGAGCTATCCGGTGGACAAATGCAGCGCTTGATGATCGCCCGCATTTTCCTGCTGAAGCCGAAGATATTGGTGGCGGACGAACCGACCTCAATGATCGATGCCTGTTCCCGCGCCACCATCCTGGATTTCCTGATGCAGCTGCGTAATGAAGTCGGCATGACGGTTATTTTCATCACCCATGATATCGGCCTGGCGTATTATGTTTCTGACACTGTCCATATCATGGAGCGTGGCAAATTTGTTGAAAGCGGAACCGCCGATCAGGTCATCCTGGAACCGAAAGATTTTTGCACCCAGCGCCTGATCAGCGACGTACCAAAGATCCACGAAGAGTGGGATCTCTCAACAATTGAGTATCCCTCTTGATTTCAGTCTTTTCTAAATGTCATTAAAATAAAAAGCATATTATTCAAGCAAACACCCCATGAGAATTCAATCTTTGGCAGGTGCCTGGGAATTTCGCCAGGTTGGCACGGAAGAGTGGCTGCCCGCCAGCATCCCCGGCGGCGTGCACACCGATTTACTGGCCCTGGATCGCATTCCCGATCCCTTCGCAGCTGATAACGAGCAACGCGTCCAGTGGGTGGCTGAGTTCGATTGGATCTATCGGTATGGTTTCAGCTGTTCTCCTGAGTTACTGGCCCAAGAAAAGATATTCCTGGTCTGTGAGGGATTGGATACGCTGGCGACTGTTGTTCTCAACGGTCATGAACTTGGGCACACCGATAACATGTTTCGTCGGTATGAATGGGAAGTCAAATCCTATTTGGACCGAGAGGGAGCAAATGAGTTAACGATTGATTTCTATTCGCCGGTGAAATATGCCGCTGAAAAACATACCATTCGTCCACTTCCCGGCGTTGACCAGGCGATCCCTGGGAGTCCCCATCTGCGGAAAGCACCTTGCCAATTTGGCTGGGATTGGGGTCCACAGCTCCCCCCGGTTGGTGTCTGGAAGGACATCCGCCTTGAAGGTTATTCCGAGGCGCGTATCTCCGATTTACATCTTCGACAAAAACATGATCGCGGCAATGTGACAATTAAAGCTCGGGCTGTTGTTCTGCATTGGGGAGAGACCCCCATCGCTGCAGTAGTTCGCATCACGACTCCGAATGGTGAGAGCATTGAAAAAGAAGCTGACATTTCAACGAAGGGTGAAGTGGTTGTCGAAGTACCGATTCCCAATCCTGAGCTTTGGTGGCCGAATGTGTATGGCGGGCAACCACTCTATCAAGTAGAAGTCTCACTCATCCGCGATGATCCTTCCATAGAAGGACCACTGGACCAGCGCAGTTTCCAGCTGGGGCTGCGTACGATTGAACTGCGTCAGGAAGTAGACCAGTGGGGACGATCGTTTGTCTTCGTGGTTAATGACATTCCAATCCTGTCTAAAGGCTCAAATTGGATCCCGGCCGATTCCTTCCCCACCCGCATAACTGATGAGTATCTGGAAGATCTTATTCGCTCAGCTGCTGAGACGCATCACAACATGCTGCGCGTGTGGGGTGGTGGTTTCTATGAAGAAGAGCGCTTTTACGACCTCTGCGATCGCTATGGCATTCTGGTTTGGCAGGATTTTATCTTCTCCTGCAGCATTTATCCAATTGATGACCCGGAATTTACCGAGAATGTGCGCCTGGAAGTGGTTGAAAACATCCGCCGCCTGCGCCATCGAGCCAGCCTGGCATTATGGTGTGGAAATAACGAGATGGAATGGGGTTGGGTGGATTGGGGATGGGATCTGCCTGAGCTGCAAGACTTAAAAGCTGCCTACGATCAATTTTTCCACCACACGCTGCCTGCATGGTGCCAGACCGAGGACCCAGACCATCCCTACTGGCCCAGCTCACCATCCTCTGATACACCATTCGTCGATCCGAATGGACAGAAACAGGGAGATGCACATTACTGGGATGTTTGGCACGGAAGAAAGCCATTTACTGCCTATCGAGATCAGTACCCACGCTTCATGAGCGAGTTTGGCTTCCAGGCACTGCCACCCCTGGCGACTATCCGAACCTATGCTGACGAGGCTGATTGGAATATGACCTCATACATCATGGAGCAGCACCAGAAAAATGCCAGCGGAAATTCCCTGATGGTCGGTCAAATGCTGGACACATTCCGATTACCCAAGGATTTTGCCTCCATGGTATATCTGAGCATGGCCCTCCAGGCTGAGGGCATCCGCTATGGCGTGGAGCACTGGCGGCGTCATCCCGATCGGGTCGCCGGAATCCTGTACTGGCAGCTTAATGACTGCTGGCCGGTTGCCTCCTGGTCCAGCCTGGATTACTTCGGGCGTTGGAAGGCATTGCATTATGCTGCCCGCCGTTTCTATGCTCCTCTCATGCTTTCTATCGAGGATAAACCACCCGAACAAGGGGTCTACGTCTCCAATGATTGGCTCGAACCTTGGGAAGGGACGATAAATTGGTACTTGGAATCGCTCGCAGGTGAAGTGTTAAAGTCGGGGCAAGCACCAGTAAATGTCGATCCACAGTCATCAACCCAGGTATGTAATATGGATTTTTCAAACGAGATAACGGATGACAATATCCGGAAGCTGGTTTTTATCGCTGAACTATGGCAAGGCGATCAGTTTGTCACCCGTCGAACAGCATCCTTTGTTCCAATTAAGCATTTATCCTTGACGGATCCGGCTATTACCGTGAACTTGCAAAGCCAAAATGGGGAATTAATTGCTGAATTGAGTTCACACTCTCTGGCATTGCTTGTGGAAGTGTCTTTGATGGATGCTGATGCCGTCTTCAGCGATAATTACTTCAATCTGCCGTCTGGACGTTCGATTAAGATATCCGGTTATCTGCCAGTCGGTTGGACATTAAGCAGGGCGCAAAAAGCAATCCGCATTCGCTCCATCTATGATTCTTATTCGCATCCGGCTCCTTGATGAGCTCTCCTTCTTGACAATATATCCTCTTCAACTTACCAACACCGAACTTCAAATGTAAACCTCATCTCCGGATGAGATTAAAAAAGGATTAAGCCATGACTGATATTCAAAACTTGATTAAGAAAATGTCTCTGGAAGAAAAGGCAGCTCTCTGTACAGGAGCCGGTCCTTGGACTACGACACCTGTCGAACACCTGGGCATACCGGAGATGACTGTTGCCGATGGACCGCATGGGGTACGGCGGGTTGAAGATATAAATGATTTCGTTTCTGCCAGTATACCTGCGACCTGTTTCCCCTCGGCTGCCTCTATGGCTTCGACCTGGGATGTTGACCTAATTAATAAAATAGGCGAGGCGATCGCGGAGGAATGCATTGCCCAGGAGGTGGATGTCATCCTTGGACCTGGGGTGAACATGAAGCGCACTCCATTGTGTGGGCGTAATTTCGAGTATTACTCCGAAGATCCTTACCTGGCCGGGGAAATAGCAGTCGGATTCATCAAGGGCGTGCAAAGTAAAGGTGTGGGCACTTCCCTAAAACATTTCGCTGCCAACAACCAGGAATACCAGCGCTCTACGATCAACTCTGCAGTAGATGAACGTGCCTTACGGGAGATTTACCTACCCGCCTTCGAGGCAGCAGTTAAAGAAGCCAAACCCTGGACGGTGATGTGCGCTTATAACAAACTTAACGGCACGTACGCGGCCGAAAATCACCGGCTGCTGACTGAAATTCTAAAGGAGGAGTGGGGCTATGAGGGTTTTGTCGTCTCCGACTGGGGCGCGGTTCATGACCGGGTAGAGGCTTTGGAAGCGGGCCTGGATTTGGAAATGCCCGGCCCAAGGGAGAGGCGGGTTGAAGCAGTCATCAAGGCCGTCCGCTCCGGCGAACTGGATGAAGCGGTGCTGGACGAGTCTGTACGTAGGATTCTGGAGATCGTATTCAAAGCTGCTGTGACGAAAAAAGGTGGTTCATTTGATGCCGCTAAAAACCATGCCCTGGCACGCCGCGCGGCTGGAGAAGGTATGGTCTTGCTGAAAAACAACGGCATCCTACCATTAAAGACCCAAAAGAATATTGCGATCATCGGTCGCGCCGCCCAAGAAGCCTACTACCAGGGTGGCGGCAGCTCGCATATCAATCCAACCCAGCTCGATAATCCATTTGAAGAACTGCAGAAATTGGCTGGGGATGCCGAGTTGAGTTATGCTGAAGGTTATCCTATGGACGAGAGTTTCGACCAGGCTCTTATCGATCAGGCCGTAGAAAATGCCAGTACTGCTGAGGTCGCCTTGCTGTATGTTTCCCTGCCAGCCACCAAAGAGTCGGAAGGCTATGACCGGCCAGATCTAGACTTCTCCGCACATCAAGTTGCGTTGATCAAGGCGGTTACTGCCATCCAACCCAATACGGTTGTCGTCCTGAATAGCGGTGCGCCGGTGGTGATGAGCGAATGGATTGAGGGTGCCGCGGCGGTGCTCCAAGCATGGATGATGGGACAGGCTGGCGGAGGGGCGATAGCCGATGTACTTTTCGGTAAGGTCAACCCGTCCGGCAAGCTGGCAGAAACTTTCCCGTTCAAATTGGAAGATACACCAGCCTATGTAAACTATCCTGGTGAAAACGGCACCGTACGTTATGGTGAGGGGATCTTCATCGGATACCGCTACTATAATGCCAAGGAAGTTCCGACGTTATTCCCCTTCGGTTACGGGATGAGCTTCACCTCCTTCGATTATCAAAATCCCAAGGTTTCCGCTGATAACTTCCGGGATGTGGACGGTTTGACCGTTTCGGTGGAGGTAACCAACACGGGTGAGATAGCCGGCAAAGAAATCGTCCAGGTTTATGTGCACGATCACGAATCAAAGTTAGCCCGACCTCCCAAGGAATTAAAAGCGTTTGCTAAAGTAGATCTCCAACCAGGTGAGACCAAGACCGTGACCGTGTCGCTGGATTTCCGCGCCTTTGCCTATTACCATCCGAGCTACCAGCAGTGGATCACTGAGAATGGTGAGTTTGACATTCTGATTGGGGCTTCTTCTGCCGACATTCGCTGCACCGAGACAGTTACATTGCAGTCCACTCTCGAGCTGCCCAGTATCTTAAATCGCGACTCGACATTGCGTGAATGGACAGAGGATCCAAGTGGGATGAACGTTTTGGCACCGCTTTACCAGCAGATTCATGAACAGATGCTGTCTAACTTTAGTGAAAATGACAGTGCGCAGATCGGAATGGACCCGATGGGCTTTTTGCTGGACACGCCGTTATTGAATTTGCTGCACTTTTTCGGCGATGGTCTTCCGTCTTCGCCCGAAGAGATGGTGGATGATTTGCTGGCCAAGGTTCACAGTACCGATTAGTATGTGATTTTCTGAGGTTGAAATGCAATTTGGTTACTTCGACGACGAACAGCGAGAATATGTAATTACTCGACCCGACACTCCCCTACCCTGGATCAACTACCTGGGCTGTGAAGATTACTTCGGCCTGATCTCCAACACAGCCGGCGGCTACTCATTCTATAAAGATGCCCGCTTGAGGCGGCTGACACGCTATCGTTATAACAATGCGCCATTGGATTCCGGTGGTCGTTATATCTATTTACGAGTCGATGATCCCAGTCCTCAATCTGGCACGCCTTTATTTTGGTCTCCAACCTGGCAGCCGAGCAGACATGACCTTGAAGAATATGAGTGTCGTCATGGCCTGGGATACACTTCTATTTGCTCAAAGTTAGCAGGGATAGAAGCCGAAATCCGGTACTTTGTCCCCCTTGGTGAATCGTTGGAAATCTGGCAGCTGACCATCACCAACCACCGCCAGGAGAACGTCAGCCTGTCCGCATTTTCGGCGGTTGAGTTCTGCTTGTGGGACGCGCTGGATGATGCTACCAATTTCCAGCGCAATTTCAGCACCGGCGAGGTGGAAATCGTCGATGAGGTGATTTACCACAAGACCGAATATCGCGAGCGCCGCAACCATTTCGCCTACCTGGCTTGTTCAGAACCGCTGGCTGGTTTCGACACGCAGCGTGAGGCTTTTCTCGGCCCATACCGGGGCTGGGAGTCGCCCCAATGTGTAAAGAACGGGCAGCTGTCAAATTCAATCGCCCATGGCTGGCAGCCCATTGGCGCTCAGCACGTGAAAGTCAATCTGGAACCTGGTGAGAATAAATCGATCATCTACATCCTTGGGTACCATGAAAATCTATTAGACGAAAAGTTTGACCCACCCGATTCGCAAACCATCAACAAGCGCAGCGTGCTGCCCATCATCTCTCGCTACCGGAAGGAAAATGAGGTCGAGCTTGCCTTTCAGTCCCTGCGCAGCTATTGGGATGGTCTGCTGGACCGGTTCCAGATCGTGAGCCCAGATGTGCACACAGATCGCATGGTCAATATCTGGAATGTTTACCAGACCATGGCCACTTTCAATATCTCCCGATCGGCATCTTATTTCGAGTCAGGTATTGGCCGGGGGATGGGATTCCGGGATTCTAACCAGGATCTACTCGGATTTGTACATCTGGAACCCGATCGTGCTCGCCAGCGCATCCTCGATCTGGCGGCCACCCAGCTCCGGGATGGGGGTGCATACCACCAATACCAACCGCTTACCAAGCGCGGCAATCACGATATTGGGTCAAATTTCAATGATGATCCCCTCTGGCTGGTACTTTCCACCGCCGCCTATCTTAAGGAAACCGGAGATTGGGAAATTCTTGATGAAACAGTCCCATTTGACAACACACCCGGCACCGAGGAGCCTCTATTCAACCATCTGCAGCAGTCGATTCAATACACCCTCGATCGAATTGGTCCACATGGTCTCCCGCTGATCGGGCGCGCAGACTGGAACGACTGTCTCAACCTGAACTGCTTCTCCAATACCCCCGGTGAATCGTTCCAAACGACCGACAACAAGGATGGAAAAGTTGCCGAGAGCGTTTTTATTGCCGGCTTGTTCATCCTGGCTGCGCAGGAAATGGCAGAAATTGCTCAACGCTATAGACACCAAAATGACTTACCAGATTATTCTGCCAAAGCTGTTGATATGGAAAAAGCTGTCTGGACCTCAGGCTGGGATGGAGCGTGGTTTCTGCGCGCCTATGATGATTATGGAAATCCACTTGGGTCAAAAGAAGGTGAAGAAGGTCAAATCTTCATCGAACCCCAAGGGATTTGCATCATGGCTGGCATGGGGATCGAGGACGGCAAGGCAATCCAGGTACTTGATTCGGTCGCTGAGCATCTGGCGACCCGGCACGGCATCGTGCTTCACCAACCTGCCTTCAGCCGCTATTACCTGCATTTGGGCGAAATCTCCACTTACCCCCCAGGCTATAAAGAAAATGCGGGCATCTTTTGCCACAATAATCCCTGGATCATGATCGCCG
The DNA here is from genome assembly GCA_937968125.1 of uncultured Anaerolineales bacterium. Taxonomy (GTDB): domain Bacteria; phylum Chloroflexota; class Anaerolineae; order Anaerolineales; family UBA4823; genus PFL25. Next base: position 8,894 of record CALBUI010000328.1, read on the forward strand.
AGGCGATGGCTGGTCGCGGCGATCGCGCCCATGATTACTACCTGCGCATCAACCCTTCCGCCCGGGAGGAGATCAGCGATCTTCACCGCTGCGAGCCTTATGTCTATGCCCAAATGATCGCTGGTAGAGATGCACCCTCCTTTGGTGAGGCGAAAAATTCCTGGCTGACCGGTACCGCAGCCTGGAATTATGTTGCTATCACGCAGTGGATCCTGGGTATCCGCCCAACTTATGACGGCCTACAGGTAGCACCGGTCATTCCGGAAGATTGGGAATCTTTTGAAGCAGTGCGCTACATCAGGAATGTCCGTTATGAAATTAAAGTTGTCCGCCGAGGGCCTGGGAATCAAGTTCAACTAGAAGTGGATGGAAAACAGATCGAGGGCGCCTGCGTACCTTTTACCTCCTCACAATCAGATCCAGTAAAAGTAACGGCGTTTATTGGCCTAGCTTAGTTTTTTCCATTCTTAGAGCTCCATCCAAATCCTAGATGGGTAAATAAAAAAAGGGAGCAACCGATCTCTATCCGTATTTTGCCCGCTCACGTGATACTATTCCCACGAGAATTATTCAGCACAGCAATACAGCAGTTCAAACAAATCAAGGATACAACATGAAGGTTGCTGTCATTGGTGGAGGATCGACTTATACCCCAGAGCTGGTAAATGGGTTCCTTGATCGGGTTCGCGAATTTCCGCTTAAAGAATTATGGCTAATGGATATCGACGAACAGCGGTTGAATACCGTGGGTGGGTTTGCCCAGCGCATGGTGAAGGCGAAGGGATCTCCATTTTCGGTAGTTCTATCTACCAACCAGCGCGAGGCCATCGCCGATTCCGACTATGTAACTACACAGCTGCGTGTTGGCCAAATGCCGGCCCGCCGCGAGGATGAATACCTGGGGCAAAAACACGGCCTGATCGGTCAGGAGACGACTGGTGTGGGTGGGATGGCAAAAGCTCTGCGTACCATCCCTGTGATTCTGCAGATCGCCAGTGACGTGGAGGAGCTTGCTCAACCTGGCGCATTGCTGGTGAATTTCACCAACCCGGCCGGATTGGTCACGCAGGCACTGCACCAGCACGCGCCTGAGGTAACATCGGTGGGAGTTTGCAACGCCCCCATCACGGCTAAGATGGGCATCCTGGAACATGTTGAACAGGAAAGTGGAGAGAGTATCGATCCTTCCCGGGCAGAACTCGACACTCTAGGCCTGAATCACCTCTCCTGGCACCGGGGATTTTCTATCGACGGCGAAGATATCTGGCCGCGGGTACTTGAATCTTATATCGCCGAAGCAAAAAATGATCCTGAGTCTGATTGGGATGCGAACACACTTGAAGCATTACGAATGCTGCCCAACTACTACCTGGAATATTACTACTATACCGATCGCAAACTGGCCGATCAGGATAAATGGCCGCCATCCAGGGCGGAAGAGGTCATGGAGGTTGAAAAGAACCTGCTGCGCATGTATGCTGACCCAGGATTGCAGGCACCCCCGGAAGACCTGATGAAACGCGGCGGTGCGTACTACTCGACTGTAGCCACCCAGCTCTTGAATGCTCATTACAACGATTTAGGCGAAACACACGTCGTGAACGTCGCCAACAACGGCGCGGTCAGCGATTGGCCAGCTGATTGGGTGCTTGAACTACCCGCCGAGGTGAATAAAAGTGGTATCCACCCCCTACCTGCTAAACCTTTACCACAAGAATGCTTCGGCCTGATCGCCCAGGTGAAGTCTTATGAACTTTTGACGGTTGAAGCCGCAGTCAATGGTAATCGACAGGCCGCCTTCCAAGCCCTGCTGGCCCACCCCCTGGGACCGGCAGCTGATAAGGTCCAGGAATTGCTGGAGGATATGCTGGAGATCCACCGCCAATACCTGCCCAATTTTTGGGGGGCATAAGAGCGCGACGATGAAATATTTTCTTGGCGCTGACGTCGGCAGCTCAAAAACGCAAATCTTGATCGCTGATGAGGCTGGTCACACAATTGGACAAGGCCTGGCAGGACCAGGAAACCACCAGGTGGTGGGGTACGAGGGTATGTCCTCCGCGCTGGAGGAGGCAGCCAGCCAGGCGCTGCAGGAAGCTAGAATCCCGGTTGACGAGATCACCGGGGCTGGTTTTGGGATTTCTGGCTATGACTGGCCTTCTGATAAACCCGAAATGCTTAAAGCAATCGCAAAATTGAACCTGCAAGCCCCGCTGGAACTGCACAACGATGCAGTCCTTGGCCTGGTGGCAGGTACAAAGGATGGCTGGGGTGTCACAGTTGTTTCTGGCACGGGCTGCAACTGCTGGGGTTGGGACCGTGATCGGGAGCACATTGGCCGGGTGACCGGTTTCGGGGTAATGACTGGGGAGGCAGCTGGCAGTTCTGAGCTGGTTTTTCGTGCCATGCAGCTCGTCTCCCAAGCCTGGACCAAGCGTGGTCCGGAGACAGCCCTTTCTCGGGCTTTTGTCGATCACACTGAGGCGAACGATATTGTAGATCTTTTAGAGGGCTACACGATGGGGCGCTACCAGATCGACGGAAGTCTTGCCCCCCGCATTTTTGAAGAAGCTGAGGCGGGTGACCAGGTTGCCCGCCAGCTGATAAATTGGGCAGGGAATGAATTAGGCGAGTTGGCGAAGGCGGTCATCCGCCAGTTGAAATTTAAATCCCTCGAATTCGAGGTCGTGCTGGTGGGCAGTATGTTCGAGGGGGGTCAACTGCTGATCGACCCGATGCAAACAACTATCGAGCAGATTGCACCCGGCGCGCGCCTGGTGAAGTTAACCGTGCCTCCTGTAGTCGGCGCGCTGTTGATCGGCATGCGGGCTGGAGGTATGGAGCCAACGCCTGAGATCCGCGAGAATTTAGTCAACTCGTTGAGTTAACTCATTCAGATTTTTTCTCTTCGGGTGTTTCCTCTTCTTTGGGTCGTTTGAAATAGAGCGCGTGGCGCACCTCGCTGACATTACCACACCCTACTAACTCCCATCCATCTTCACCGAGTTGGGCGATCAACTTCGCCAAGTCATGCGGATCATCCGGCACCTCTTCCCGAGTGCCTCCCTCTACAGTGAAATTTTCTTTAAATCCTTCTCCATAAGGCACCAGCCAGTGCTTGTATTCTTCTATTGGATAAATTGAACAAAATTCCCATTTGGTCATAATTGCTCCTTCTACAATCTTCTAACGACATGTCTATTCATTAATAGACACTATTATAAGATTGGAATCGGTGATTTCCCAATCAAGAATATGGTCATAAGTGCTCCTATTATGATTGGGCAGATTAGCCATTGAAGCGATTATGTGATTTTAGAGCAATTGAAGGGAGTAAGACGCCATCCAATTAATTTACTAGATAACATCCAGCATATTGAGTATACGTTGGTCCAGATATGCGAGAAGGTTCCCTATATCGACTTATAAGAAATTGTCAATTAGGACTTGTAAATTTAACTGATATTTTTTGGTTACCTTCTTGGTTGGGTATCTTCTGAACGCGGATCAGTGTTGCGTGCCAAGAACCACCCCACATAAGCCAGGATTACCAATACCAACACTAAGTAATCTAAGGTCTCCATATCGAAATACCTCCAATCTTGCTGCTTGATGGAAACTTGGCAATGAGATCAAGCGCGGCTGCATGATCCCACTTATCTCAATGTCCCCACTAGGAGTCATGCTACCAATGGACGGTGGTGAAGAATATTGTCTTCGTTCTCAGTATTCCAGATTCATTCTGCAGATTCAATAGGACAATAGTCCCCCGGGCAGCTAATTCCCCTCAAAAATAGTACCAATTAACCTTTAAGAAGATGGATATTAAATTTTCGAAACTCCCACAGCAAACCCAAAAATATACCTGCACAAATGACTTTAATCAACCAAAAAACATAGCAAGTTGGAGATAGAGTTATGGAAATTTTGAGCAGGAACAGGTTTATGGTGAATGTTTATCCGTGATAAACCGAGTTATAAAGTTTAGGCTACCCTTTCGTTCGTTTGAGGACAAAAATATCATTATTAAAAGAAACCACCTCCCAGCCCTCATCGCCCAGCTTTTGGAGATAAGGATAAAAGGCGATTCGTTTACCGCCAATGGCTTCATCATTGATGAAATTTACCGTGGTCGTCCCTCCGGCGCGGAAGGTTGCTCTTATGGTTAAATGCTCATATCTCTGCATTTTATTCTCCTAGTAACTTGAGCTGCCTGAATGTGACTGGTTTAAAAACCAGTATATCCGCACTCTTCATAGATTGTGAAATGGTTTAACTTCAATTTCTAGAGGGAGAAATGCCGATTTGCAATAAGCTGTCAATATGTATTGTCAGCCCTCAGATGAGTTCAGATGATTATTGCGCGATAGGACAGGCTAATTCACAATAGCGACAAGGTTTAACGACAGCACTTTCCTCTTCGATCCCCATTATCTCTCCAGGCAGCATCTCCCATTCGGCATCACGCTTGTCATTTTCTAGCTTGCAGAGCGCCCTATTAAATGAGCCACTGCGAAATGCATCTCTCGGGCACACCGAATGACAGGGCATGCCGCAACCCTCGCAAGGATTGAAATCGATGGGACCAGTCGGTTCGAGGTCTGCTTCGATGAAAATACCACGCAGGCGAACACGCGTACCATACTCAGGCGTCACGAGGAGATTGTGTTTACCAAACACTCCTAAGCCAGCCAGGACTGCAGAATCCTTGAGAAAAGCACCGCCGTACTCTATCTGGTATGGGAGCGAAAGGGCTTTAATGCCGAGTTCTTCACCCATCCAGACGCGCAGCTGTTTTGATTGCCTGCGCATAATACCGTTGCCAGGAGTAAAGCCTGGGACTTTCATGCTCCACCAATCAAGAACTGGCTCAGTTTCAGGGTGAACTAAAGCCCACACTAATACCGATTTATGTTCTTCGTGCCACTCTACCCCCTTGAATTTAAAGTAATTGGGATTATCTGGCGCGTATTCTTCGTAGAAGGGCTTTTTTGCGTAAGCCTCGTAGGATGGGGAGGCCTTCAAATCGGCGATACTTGCGATACCGGCTAACGAAGCGCCCAAATCTTTTGCCTTTTCGATGATGATTTCTTCAACATTATTTCCGTTGGGTTTCATTAACTAGTTTCCTCAACTTTATATTTCGGATTCAACCTGACATAGGCATCAGCCGCGACAACACCCTCCCCTTCTGCCAGGAGCAGCAATGGATTGATATCCAATTCGATGATCGCCTCAGGGTCCGCCGCAACTACCTCAGCAATCGTCAAAATGGCATCGGCAGCCGCATTGAGATCGGCCAACGGGGCGCCCCGAAATCCTTTAAATAGTGATGCGCAATTGAGCGCATCCAGAGCGCGCAAGATTTTTTCCCTGCTTGTTGGGAGTAAAAGTGAGGCGCTGTCTCTCATCATCTCGACCAGAATTCCGCCTCCCCCGAGCAGGAGGTAAGGTCCAAACTGTTCATCCTGAGCGATACCGACGATCAGCTCTGCCACAACTCCTGTGACCATCTTCTCAACCAGGATTGCCTGCGAGAGATCTGAGCACTCGGCCACCGCGGTAGAAACTTCATCCGCATTCCTGAGGTTGAGCTTTACCCCCCCGACATCAGTCTTGTGTGCCTGGCCTAGTGATTTGACCACTACTGGATAACCTAGTTCATTAGCAGCTGCCACAGCTTGTTCAACATTCAAAATTACTCTTCCTTTGGGAACAGTTATGCCTTTACTGGAGAGAAGGGTTTTGGATTCAACCTCATCTAACTCCCTGACGGGTTCATCCAGATCTGGAGTCGAGGCTGCGAGCAGAGGTTGACTTAGCGGCTGATTCCAGACGGCTCCAATATCGACAGCGGCCTTGATTCCAGCCAGTCCAGCATCGATCCCAGCCAGCATTGCAACGCCGTCTTTCATTAGACGCTCTGCTACAGGTTCAGCAATCGTGTCTGAAAATGTTCCTAGAATTGCAGCCTTTGTCCTGGTTTCCTGTGCAGCCCGAACGAATCCTCTCTCAGCGCCACTCCAGGTTGATTGATCGCAGCGATCGTCACGAGGGTAGTCCAGTAAACACAATGCCAGGTCAAAGTCTTGTGCTAATAAAGCACTGAAATTCTTGAAATTCTGCTCCTCGTCATTCCAATCGAACATCTGGAAGTCGAAAGGATTGGCGGGCACGATTCGCTCGTGGACAGTCTCTCTCAAATTTTCGGTCACCTCGGCAGTGAGAGGGGGCATGCTCAAACCGGGTCCCATGCCATCCGCCAGCAATGTGAGATCGCCCCCAGATGTGCTGCCAGCGGCTATTTGCCCACCCTTCAATGGACCTAGAATGTGCAGCACTTTCAACGCTTCAATCAGGTCTTCTAGTGAGTAAACGCGGGCCACACCCAGCCGTTCAAACAGAGCATTGATCAGCTCATCAGAGCCTGCCAGTGAAGCAGTGTGGGAAACCACCATTTTCTGAGCGACTGGGGAACGGCCAACTTTCATAGCAACGATGGGCTTACCCAGTTCCCGGGCGAAATTTACAGCCTCCTGGAAAGCCTTGGGATCAGGCATGGTTTCTAAGAATAAACCCAGGGCTGTTACATTATCCTGCTGGGCAAAGATATGAATCGCATCCTGGAGTTCAAATTTTAGTCTGTTGCCCAGAGATAACATGTAAGCGATAGGCAGTCCGCGGCGCTGCATGGTGAGGTTGAAACCAACATTGGACGACATGGTGATGATGGCCACACCTTCGTCAACCCGTAAGCCGCCCTGCTGGTCAGGCCAGAGCATTGCCCCGTTGAGATAGTTGAGCATGCCGTAGCAGTTTGGTCCGATCAGCGGCATATCTCCAGATACCTCCAGCAGCTGCTCACTGAGCTGTGTACCCTCCTCACCAGCTTCAACGAAACCGCTTGCATAACATACCGCCCCACCGGCATCACACCTGGCAAGAGCCTTGACGATATCAATCGTCAGGTAGCGATTAACCCCGATATAGGCGGCATCTGGACTGGCGGGTAAGTCATCGACAGATCGGTAAACCTTGCGCTCCAAGATCTCCGTCTTCTTTGGGTGGACCGGCCAAATCTCTCCCTGGAATTCCATTAAATCGCTCTGACGGATCACCTCCGCAGCGTTCGCACCCCCAAATGTAGCAATAGTTCTTGGATTTAACAGACGCTCAAACGACATGAGCTGTCCTCCCGGCATGAGATTTGAGTTTCATTATTCGTTCTACCAAAGCAGGTATAAAGATCCGGCAATCCTCGACGATCCCGTAATCTACCTGCTCGAAAACCGGAGCTTTGGGATCGTTGTTGATAGCGATCATTACTTTCGCTCCAGTAATACCTACCATGTGCTGCTGTTCACCGGATAAACCCACGCCGATATATAGATCTGGGTTTACCATCTTCCCGCTTTGTCCGATCATAGTTTCTAAATCCGTCCAACCCTCATCAACTGCAGGTCGAGTCGAACCAAAAGCAGCTTTTAATGTGTCCGCCAGTTCTTGAATCTCAAGCCATCCTTCAAGTGATCCTGCACCAGCACCGCCAGCTACAACTATTGGGGCTGTCTCTAAAGGCACACCTTCGGGTTCAGTATGGACAACCTCTAAAGTCTGCACACGGATTTTAATTCCTTGGGGTGGTTCAACCGGCAAGACGGATCCCGATCGATCTTCATCCAGGTTCGGCATTGGAAAAACTCCACGGGCTACAGTGGCGATTTGGGGACGTTTTTCTGGGCAGACGATCGACATCAAACCACCATAGGCTGGAATCTGCTGTTCCAGCACTCCATTATCATCCAGGACCAAGTCAATACAGTGGGCTGTAAGTCCAGTTCCAAGCTTGGCGGCGATAAGGGGAGCTAATTCACGCCCCATGAATGTTGAACCAATCAGGATTATCTGGGGATTTCTGTCTCTGGCTCTTGCGACAATGCTCTCGGTGAATATTTCACATTGGTAATTCGTAAATTCAGGAGCACTGCCTAAATGGACAACATCTGCTCCAGCTGAGAAAAGCAGGTCAACCTGATCCTCAATTCCGTTCCCGAGTAGGATTGCTTCAACCTCTACACCCAACCGCTCAGCAAGAATACGCGCCTGGCCGGTGATTTCGAGACTTACCGGGGGAATTTCCCCCAAAATTTGTTCGGCTATCACCCACACCGGGTATTTTGTGTCACCCATCAGACGGCTCCTGCTTCCACCAATTTACCAATCATCTGGTCCAATTTTTCATCCAAGCTGCCTTCAATTATCTCGCATTCTCGTTTGCTTTCCACATATTCCAGTTTCGAAACAATCGTAGGAGAGCCAGCTAACCCAACAGTATTTGCAGGTAAAGCCAGATCTTTCAAACCCCAAGTGGTGATCTCTTTCTTCCTGGATTGGATGATCCCGGAGAAACTGAGCGTGCGCGGGGAATTGAGATCTTGGGTGACAGTAAAAATTGCAGGAAGTTCAACCTGAACCAACCGGTAGCCATTTTCAATGTCCGCTTTAACCTGCCAGCTGGAGCCATTGAATTGGATGAACTCTCTGACCATTGTCACGACAGGAAAATCCAGGAAAACGGATAACTCGGGGCCGACCCATTCTGTAGCTCCATCGCTGCTTGCCCTTCCGCACAACACGAGATCAACCTCACCAAGTTTTTCGATGGCCTTGGCAAGTGTGTACGCAGTGGCAAGGGCATCGGCTCCTGCAAATGCTGGATCAGAAAGAAGAATGCCTTCATCAGAACCTAATGCCAGGCATTCCTTGACGATATCACCAGCTGGTGGAGGTCCCATGCTGATGACCGTGATAGATGCACCTGCTTGTTCTTTAAAATGCAATGCAGCTTCCAAAGCATTTCGATCCAGCGGGTTGATCTCCAGCGGGATATCGTGCCTGGGAATTGCTTTTGTAACCGGATCGATTTTTAGATCTTCCGCGGCTTTAGGTTCGGGAACCGCCTTAACACAAACTACAATGCTAAGCATAAAAAAACCTTAGATAGTAGATTTATTCTTCTGTAAAACGAGTCGCTGAGATCAGGATAGAGCCCAACGAGACACAATCACTTTCATGATGTCGGAAGTACCTGCAGACGGACCCAGAACAAAGGAATCTCGAACATAGCGGGTGACAGGATATTCTTCCATGCACCCGTAGCCACCATGTATATCCGCGGCCATCTTTGCCGCTTTCTGAGCAGCCTCTGTGGTGAAGTACTTCGCCACGGCGTATTCATTACCAGCTCGCTCGCCTTTATCGTGGGTGGCGGAAGCACGATATCCGAGCAGGCGACCAGCTTCCAGATCAATCTTAATTTCGGCGATCTTGAATTGCTGTGCCTGGAGCCGGCTGATCGGTTTTCCGTAAAGAATGCGCTCATTAGCAAATTTTATGGCTGCTTCGAGACAGGCTGTCTGCAGTCCGAGTGCACAGCCGATCATACCTGCCCGGCCGCTCTCACTGATGGCAGTCATCGAAACCCGCATACCCTTCCCTTCTGGTCCCAACAGGTTCTCAGCCGGTACTACGCAGTCCTTCATCTCGATCTCACCGGTGTTGCAGCCGCGCATACCTATCTTGTGCTCGATATGGGTGGGCTCGAATCCATCCATTTCTTTTTCAAGGATGAAAGTCGAATAGGCTTCGGGGTTATCCTCATCTAATGCCAGCACAACCTGGACATCAGCAATATGGGAATTTGTGATGAAACACTTACGTCCATTGAGAACATAAGAGCCATTCTGCTTCTTATATGTTGTGCGGCAGCCCTTGGGATCGGATCCGCCAGTCGGTTCAGTAACTGCGACGGTAGCAAAGCGCTCGCCAGTAGCCAAGCCTGGCAGGTACTTCTCTTTTTGTTCCTCGGTGCCAAAGAGGACAATCGGATCGATGCCCAATCCGCCAACCTGCATCATCATTGCAGTGGCAACGGATATCCGCGCGATCTCCTCCAGTGCAAGCATCCTTACCGTGTAACCAAGACCCAAGCCACCATACTGCTCGGGAATGGTGATGGCCATCATTTCGCCTGCACCTAATTCCTTGATCACCGGGTCCCATGATTGCCCGGTTTCCTCCATTTCCGGTACATGGGGAGCGATCTTGGTTTCAGCAAACTCTCGGGCAGCTTTTTGGAATAGTTCTTGTTCTTCAGTGAGTGTAAAATCGATCATTTTGTGCCTCCTGGCCCTCGCAAAGTATAGTTTTAGTAATCTGTTTGTGTAACTATTGATTCAAATGATTCAAGTTTTAACCCTATTCTCGAGGTTCGTTCATCTACCTCCCAATGCTGGCTCACTGAGCAGCGTTGATTATTCTTTCATGAGTCCACTCCATACAATTTCCCGGTTATCGATGAAAGGTAATTTGGTCACCGTGGTTAAAATCTTTTCACCATCAATATCGACAAGCAATTGGGTCCCCTCTTCCGAACACTCAATGGTGATCAGCGCATAAGCAATATTCTGGTCTAAATCTGGAGAGTAGACTGCGCTGGTAATGTTTCCAACCGGAGTATCGCTGAGTTCAACTGCCCATGGTTCGGCCTGCTGGTAGATCGGATCTGAATGAATCTTCAAGCCAACCAGTTTGCGTCTAATCCCTGCTTCTTTAATTTCTTTGAGTGCTTCTTTCCCGGTAAAGTTAGTCTCTTGCTCGAGATCGACAAATTTCCCTAATCCAACTTCATAGGGATTGGTACCCTCGGTTACATCCTCCCAATAATTTAATAATCCACTCTCAACCCGTTCAATTGAGGATGGCGTGGAAGGTTGGATGTCGTAAGGCTTGCCTGCTTCCATCACGGTTTCCCACAGCTGGTCGCCGTAGCTGCCTTCCCGCAAGTAGAGCTCATAACCACCCTGCTTGCTCCACCCAGATCGAGAAAGGATGATTGGCATACCTTGAAATTCAATTTCTCTGGACCAAAAATATTTCAACTCACGCACCCAATCACCAAACAAGTCTGCAGCGACATCGAAGGATTTTGGACCCTGGATCGCCAATGGCGAAACATCCGGTTCCTGGATATTTACATCCATTTGGAAGCCAGCTGCCAATCCCCTTGCCCAAAGATGGATATCCCGGTCGGCTATA
>CALBUI010000329.1 GCA_937968125.1 uncultured Anaerolineales bacterium
CTATCTTGTTAAGGTACTCTTTCAATGCTATAGTTGGATCTGTCATCTTGTGCCTCCTTGTTTTGGTTTTGATCAACCTTATGGAAGCACAGGATGACTTTTTTTGTCAAGCCTTTTTACACCACTTTATGAGACATTATCCTACCGTATAACTATTTTGTATATTGAAATCCCACCCAGACATTATTAAGCAAATATATTACCAGTTATTAATTCCATACGAATTGGAGTGTGGCTACTCAGACTATTCTACAATTCGTAGTTCATTAGCATTTGCCCAAGCTTATTTTCCTGAAGGATGGCTTCAAAAAATCAATTTTTGCAAATCCTCCTTGAACATCGTTCTGTCTTCCATGTTCCAATCCCCAATTAAAAACACAGGTCACTAATTTCCTGATCTCGGACTGTCGGGACGGGGCTTTATATCCCTCATGTCACAAATCGCACCCCTTCCCGGTCTTAGTTAACAGAACCATTAATAAAAGAGGTGCAAAATGAATCTCAATCCAACACAAATAATTGTCTTAGGAGCCGGTTATGCCGGGCTGATGACAGCACTGCGCCTGTCAGGGAAAACCAAAGACCTGAATGTGCGGATCACCCTGGTTGACGCTTCATCTACCTTCATCCAGCGCCCGCGCCTTCATCATGTCGCCACGGATCAACCGGTACCCCAAATGGCAATTAGAAATCTCATTCAAGGTACTCAGGTTAAATTCCTGGAAGCCTGGGTTTCAGGTGTTGATCCAGCTGCCCTCACATGGGGGCATCTAATTAGCAAATTCGGTGCAACCCACCGGGTCTTCGCCCCTGATTGGCCTGGCTATGGCGACAGCGACCGTCCAGAGGTCAACTACTCCGTCCCCTACTATATCTCCATCCTCAAAGAATTCATTGATGCCCTGAACATTGAACGACCTAGTATCGTTGGGATTTCGATGGGAGGCGCGATCGGTCTCGGCTTCAGACTGGAGAATCCAGATCGGGTTAACAAACTGGTTCTGGTCGACAGCTACGGTCTTCAGGATCAAGCACCCGCCCACAAATTATCCTATCTGTTCGTCAGGATACCACTGGTTTACGAATTTACCTGGTGGAGCATATCCAGGAGCCGCTCCATGGCGGCAGCCTCATTGAGGGGCATCTTCAGCGATCCGGACAGGGTCACTGATGAGCTGGTTGATCTGGTCTTCGCTGAACTTAATAAACCGAAGGCTGGCCTGCCCTTCCGCTCTTTCCAAATGGAGGAAATGGGCTGGAACACTATGACCACGGTTTACATGGATCGCCTGGATGAAATTAGAATCCCAACCCTCGTCGTTCATGGCGCAGATGATAATTTAGTCCCTCTTAAAGATGCCGAAGAGGCCCATTCAAGAATCCGCGGATCCCAATTTTCCATCCTTCCAGATGCCGGACACTGGCCGCAGCGAGAAAAACCGGGTGAATTCTTCGAGCTCGTCTCTGCGTTCCTCAATAAGTAAGATAAAACAATCCTCGAAACATTTCAGCGATATAATATCCGCACCTAATGTTTCCATATTCACAATAAAAATCAAGATCTTCGGTTCGTTGAAGTCAAATCGGTAATTGCAGAGGGATGAAGGATCGTCCAAGAGGATCACAGATCAAACCTCAAGTCCCAACCCAATGCTTTAAATCAAACTCAGCGCATTAAGCTTAAAAAGGAGAAAATCATGACTAAAAAACGTCCGTTTGGCGTAACGCTTCTGGCTATTTTGGCCGGAATAGCAGCTGTTATTGCCATCATCCACACCCTGCAGATGCTGCATCTCTTCCCGATTCGCGGTCCTTTTGGGGTATTTTCTTTTTTCACCTTTGACCTGCTCGGAGCGATCCTATGGGGTGTTCTGGCCCTAATTTACATCTGGGTTGCTCGGATGCTCTGGAATTTAAACCCCCAGGGTTGGCTCTTCGTAGCGGCACTGGCAGCTCTCAACCTTATCCTGGCGGTGATTTCCATCCTCGGACAATCAACCTGGCAGGCTATGCTGCCGTCCATTATTCTCAACGGCTTGATCTTGATTTACGTTCTTATGCCAGGCACCAAGGAAGCTTTTGGCATAGCAGCTAGTGAGACCGGAGAAGCGGCTCCTGCTGCGCCTGATGAGCCTGCTCCAGCGCCAACCCCGGCACCTGAGGTTGCAGCGGAAGCACCACCCGCCATTGAGCCTGAACCCAGTGAGACTGCGGATGATGACGCCACCCAGGTGACCGGCGCCGCCGCTCTCAGCACTGATCTCGCTTACGTGGAAGGGATTGGAGAAGTCTACTCAGGCCAGCTCAAGGAAGCGGGAGTCGATTCACCCCAAAACCTTTTGGAGCGAGGTGGGACACCTCAGGGCCGTAATGAGCTCGCTGTGGCGACCGGAATCAGCAGCAAGCTCATCCTAGAGTGGGTCAATCATGTAGACCTGTTCCGCATCAAGGGCGTCGGTTCGGAATATGCTGACCTGTTGGAAGAAGCTGGAGTTGATACGGTGGTGGAGTTGGCGCAGCGCAATCCAGCCAACCTCTTTCAAAAATTAACTGAAGTGAATGCGGAAAAGAATCTAGTTCGCAAACTACCAACCGATGCAGAGGTTGAAGAGTGGGTTGCCCAGGCAAAAGACCTGCCGCGGATGATTAGTTACTGAAGGTTAAAAAATAACTTTCGATTGGAAAGTTGAGTTATAATCGGACGGATTTTATCGGATTTACAGAGTACATTTGCAAATCTGCATAAAACTGTTTGTTCGACACCACAAAAATTCAAGGAGATACTAATATGGCGCAAGATCCTGAAAAAACTGGACGGGAGATCCTCCCTGTACCTGATATTCCCTCCCGGGGTAAGATCGCCCTGGATGCACGCAAGGCGGAGTTCCCACCCATCAAACCCCTCAGACCGCCGGAAGGCGCGCCCAATGTGGTCATCGTCCTGATCGACGATATGGGTTTCGGCTGCCCCAGCGCGAACGGCGGCCCGGTGAACATGCCGGCCATGGAATTGATTGCAGAGCGAGGTCTGCAGTACAGCCGTTTCCATACCACTGCGTTATGCTCGCCGACTCGCCAGGCATTACTCACCGGGCGTAACCACCACTCAGCCGAGATGGGCTCTGTAGCCGAGGTGGCCACCGGTGCACCCGGCCAGACCAGCGTGCGACCCAACACCGTGGCAACCATTGCCGAGATGCTGCGCCTCAACGGCTACAGCACCGGCGCGGCGGGCAAGATGCATCAAACTCCCACCTGGGAAGTCAGCATGTCTGGTCCTTTTGACCGCTGGCCGACCGGTGACGGCTTCGAGAAGTTTTATGGATTCGTTGCTGGTGAAACCAACCAGTGGGCGCCCACACTGCACCTGGGCACCTCACCAGTCGAACCTTGGGGCACTGCTGAAGATGGCTACCATGTCTCTGAAGACATCACCGACAAGTCCATCGCCTGGATGCGCGGCATTTCCACCATGACTCCCGACAAGCCCTTTTTCCTCTATTTATCCTTCGGTGCTACCCACGCCCCTCATCATGTGGCGCCGGAGTGGATCGAGAAATACAAGGGCAAATTTGACAAAGGCTGGGATGCGGTGCGCGAGGAAACATTAGCCAATATGAAAGCCAAGGGTCTGGTCCCCGAAGAAACTGAGCTCACCGACCGGCCTCCCGGCGTGCGCGCCTGGGATGAATTGAACGACACCGAAAAGAAGGTCTATGCCCGGTTGATGGAGACTTACGCTGGCTTCGCTGAACACACCGATGCCCAGGTGATGCGGCTCATTGATGCCTTAGAAGATATCGGAATCTTTGACGACACACTCTTCTTTTATATTGCGGGTGATAACGGCGCCAGCGCAGAGGGCGGCCTGGACGGCACCTTTAATGAGCTCATGGCACTTAATGGCATTCCCCAAAACCTGGATGATGTGCTGCCCCGGTTGGATGATATTGGCGGACCCAATGCCTTCAATCACTACCCGGTCGGTTGGGCGCATGCGATGAATGCCCCTTACCAGTGGACTAAGCAGGTCGCCTCGCACTGGGGCGGTACTCGCAACGGCATGGCGATGAGCTGGCCAAACGGCATTAATGCCCGCGGCGAGATTCGCCACCAGTTCCATCACGTGATCGATATTGCTCCCACCATTCTCGAGGCTGCTGGTCTTCCGGAACCATACATGGTCAACGGCATTGCCCAAAAGCCGATCGAAGGCATCAGCATGGATTACACCTTCGAGGACGGAGAAGCAGAAGATCGGCATGTCACCCAGTATTTCGAGATGTTCGGCAATCGCGGCATCTACCACGAAGGCTGGACGGCGGTGACGCAGCACAGTACGCCCTGGCTGACAGAACAGCTGCCCTCCTTTGATGAAGATGAGTGGGAGCTATATGACACCACCAAGGACTGGAGCCAGGCCAATGATTTATCGAAAGAGATGCCTGAAAAGCTGCGCGAACTGCAGGACCTCTTCCTGGTTGAAGCTGCAAAATACAATGTTTTTCCACTTGATGATCGCAGATACGAACGCTTCAATCCTGCCATCGCCGGTAGGCCCGATCTTCCTTCCGGAAGGGAATCGATGACCTTCTATCCTGGCATGGACCACCTGATGGAAATGACGGTCCTGAATATCAAGAACCGCTCGCACACCATCACCGCCGAGGTCGAGATTCCCGAGGGAGACGTCAACGGCGTTATCCTCGCCCAGGGAGGCCGCTTTGCCGGCTGGAGTTTGTACGTGAAAGACGGGGCCGCAAAGTATGTGCACAACTGGTTCGATGCAGATTACTACTATGTCGGCGGTGAAGAGAAGCTGCCCACTGGGACTGTCAATATCCGCTACCACTTCAACTTTGAAGGGGACGCACCTGGCGGCGGTGGAACAGGTACGATTTACATCAACGATCAAAAGGTCTCTGAGGGAAAAATCGACAAGACCGTACCCTTCATCTTCTCTGGAGATGAGACCATGGATGTGGGCGGGGACCTGGCCCTGCCGGTGACCGATGATTATCCCGAGGGCGAGAGCAACCAGTTCTCAGGCAAGATCAACTGGGTGCGGGTCGACCTGGAGGAAGACAACGTCAGTCATCTCGAGCCGGTGGAACTCAAGTACCATCGCGCCCTGGCCAGACAGTAGTTAAACATATACCTTGGGCTGTACCTTCTTCTGGTGCAGCCCATTTTTCAATTACATGTCGTAGGGGCGAAGTAAAATTTTGGGGATTGGAGGTTTTACCTCACTGGATTTGCTTCGCCCCTACTTTAATTGCATCAATCTAAGCGCACTCCTTGTTTTCGTAGTCTCCCCTGCAAGCGGTTAATATTTACCTCTCCCACCCTAACCCTGTCTTTCAAAGAGAGCGCTGCAGCAACACCTGCCCCCTGTCCAGTCACCGTACAGCACATCATGC
>CALBUI010000330.1 GCA_937968125.1 uncultured Anaerolineales bacterium
CATATACGAATTTGAAATACTCGTAATCGTAGAATGGGAATCGCTGTTCAAAAGCCAGCCGATGGAAGACCGTAAAATACTGGAACAACCTGCGATCAGGATTGCAAAGGGCAAAATAAGCCGCCCTCTGGTAGTAAGGGAGATGTTCGAAATGGGATAATTCCTCCAGGTATGAATCATAGGCCAGCCCGACCATTTGATTAGAGAATTCTGGGGAATATAGCTGCCGCTCCTCGGCATCATCCAGCGAGGGCCAGGTTGTATTCTGCGAGAGCAGGTTGAACAAGCGGGAATTGAAGCAGTAATCATCGTGCGCATAGAGCAGCGGCGGATCTTCCCAATCGATAGCGGACTGGCCCCCGCCAAATCCGGTTAGATTGACGTCCATCAATGACCTGACCTGGTCCAAGAACTGAATGCCATGCGCGTGGATCCAGCTGTGGAATCCTTCGGTCAGGTCCAGGTGCAAATTGGCAAAATTTCTAACCCAGCCACTGTCTTGAATTTCGAAATAGTGGTGATCAGTACCAGCAATTTTAGCCAGTCGTTGGGCATAAATCACGTCCCGGCAATCATGATCTCCGTAAGTGATGGTGTTGATCGGGAATTTCTCCTGGTCTATCAAGCCGAGGATAACCCGCGAGTCTAAACCGCCGCTCAGGTACATCCCAAATTCGTGATTTCCAGAAGTGCTCTCACCCACAGCAGATTTCAATAATCTGCCAGACTCCTGAACCGCATCTTCAAAGGTGATCGATTGCGGCAGAGGTGGTATTTCACTGATGTCCCAATAGGGATCGATATGCAGCCGGTCGTGATTAACTTCATAACTCAGAACTGAGGCATTGCGCAAAAGGTTCAAATCTTCAAAGAAAGTTTTGTCGCCCAAAATATGCTGAAAGCGCATATACTCGGCTAAGGCCGGTAGATCGATCTGCCGATTAAATTCACTGTCGCACAAAATTCCTTTCAGCTCAGGGGAGAAGATGAAGCGGCCTCGAAAATGGGCAAAATAGAGGGGGTACAAGCCAAAGCGGTCGTTGGCAATGATCAACTTCTGCTTGACATCATCCCAAATGGCCAGGATAAAGGCGCCATTCAACCTCGAAACAAAACCCTCACCCATAGTTTCGTACAAGTGCAGGGCGAGTTCTTCATCCGACCAATCTGCCTGCCCCCGCTCAAAGACATTTGTCCTGGAGAACTCACCCGCCATCACCAGCCCAATTGTGTGCTGAGCATTCCAGACTGGTTGGGCACCAGGGTTAAATACACCTATGCCGACTCGACCAAGGCCCACTCCAGCGGCTTGATTAGAATAAGTTTCGGCTTTCTGCCAATCCCGGTAGCAGATAGCATCACCGATTTGATTTAATAAAGATTGAATATCAGTCTGGCGGCGACTATCCAACACCCCAAAGACTCCGCTCATTAATTATCTCCCGTTGATTATTAAGAATTGAAATTCATTGGGCAAGCTGAACCCCTTTTATTGGATGGCGTCCATTTGATGGACGACCTCTCCCAATGTCATCTCGGCATACCTTGCCAAGGCAGATTGATGAATTGACCCGTTCAATTGGGATTGCCTGCGGTGGGCCCGGTAGGCGATCCTCTGCTTGATGCCATCCCAATCCTTGTTGAGGATCAATCGAGAGGCTTTTTTCCTGGCACCATTCGATCTATGCTCAGGTGAAGTCATGCTGAGATGGTTGCGCCAGGCGATCTCCCGGGCAAATTGAGTAAAATTTTCACCTCGCTGGGCTGATTTGGTGAGCATGTCGAAGACCATACCGGCAAAGGTGGTTGAGATCAGCTGATCGACGTCATCCAGATGAAAATCGTGGCTGCGCATGTTCATCGAAAGGATGCCACCGCAGTTTGAGACAAAATCCGGAACCAGCTGCACATTTCTTTCATTCAATTTAGCTTCCGCCGCAGAAGTTGTTGGTGCATTGGAAATCGGCACGATCCACATGGCCTTCACATCATCAACATTACTCTCGTTGATCGCCCAAGGCCTGGCTCCAGGGATAAGCAGGTCAACATCAAGGGAATACAGCATCTCGGGGGACTGCACTTCAGAACCGCCGGCGTGATGAACAAAATCATCTCCGAAAAGTTCTTTGAGATGTAATAATTGCTGAAAATCAAATCCATTACTTGAGGTGATGGTGCCTGCGATGGTTGAGACTCCGACCAGGGTCGCGCCGGCATTTTGGAGCATCTTCCCAACAGAACTGGCGACTTTTCCGAACCCTTCTAAAGCAACCCGCAACCCCCTCAAGTCCCACCCGTGGAAAATCGACACCTGTCGAATGGTTTCGAAGACGGTCAAAGCTGTGGCGTAGGACCCATCGATCTGTTCTCCAACCAGGGGATTTCCAGCGCCCTGCATGATGGCATGCAAGTCATCAGGTGTGGTGCCCAAATCAATACCCGGATAATAGACATTCTTCTGAACGAGGGAGGTGATCCCCCGACCAAAGGCCTCCATCAACTCCGATCTTTTGCAGCCCAGCTGCCCAGGATCGGCGAAAATGCCTGCTTTAGCGCCGCCCATGGGCACATTGAGAAAGGCCCATTTGTAGGTCATCGAGCGGGCCAGGCTGGTTAGTTCTGCTATTGACACATCCTGGGCAAAGCGGGTGCCTCCGGCTGCCGATCCGGCGACAGTCCGGTCCACAACCAGGTAGCCAATCTCACCCAGCTTCCCATCTGAAACAGTCATTACCAGGTTGGGTGGTGAATTTTTTTGGTCAACATAAGAATGATTCATTGATACCAATACCTCCTAATCTCATATCTCAAATTGGGGAGAATGAGAGGAAAAGTGCTAACTATTCAATTAATAAAACATCTACGGGAAATACAAAACACTAAATATTTCCCAACCCAATACCCTAAAACCTCAGATCAAACCGATCCGAATAACTTTATCCGTGGGCTCTTCAAAATATTGATAACCCACAAGTTAGTGGTAAGAAATCGGTTATTTTTCTAACCAGTTTAACGTACAAATATGTTAGCTGTTACAGAATACAGGCGTTCAGGTTAGTTTTAAGTTAGTGATTTTTGGTTGATTATCAAGAGTGCATTCAAATCTCCCCCATCATTAGAACAAAAAGTGTGAGAATCCACAGAATTCTTCCCACGAAAGCAATTTATGTTGTCCTCTCAATGGTTTTACTCGATATGTGGACTGAAAAATTCCTGTCCGCCCTCACCCCCGACCCCTCTCCCATAATTGGTAGAGGGGAGAATCCAAATCTGCAATCTGACAAAGAATGATATGTTTGGTCTAGTTCTTTTCTATCAAGAGGAACACCCAGGGGATATTGTCCAGGGGAACTTCACCAAGGTGGGACTGGATCGACATTAAGACTCGTTCGGGTTCGCCAAGCAGCGAAAGTGGGACACGCAGCTCGACCCTGGTTGGCGTCTCGGAAATTGAGATCGAGTCTGCGGGCAGCACTTCATCATGGTCAAACAGCTTCAATCCGTCTTCATTCATTGCGAGCAGCAGCTTTGGCATATCCTCAAAGGGGACATCTGAACGGTAGCCCATCATCCACACTTTGGCATTCACTTCATCCGCCAGCGGCTCCTCCAGCTCGATCGCGAAAACCAGCTCGTCGCCCTCCAATTTGACGGTGCGGATTTCTGCCTCGGTGAAGGCGGCCTGATGCTGCTCATCATGGAGATGGAGAGCATCCCCTTGGAAGGCAGTTTCGGCAGGCAAAATCACGACCTCTTCACCAGGGGAGATAGGTATCTCGTCAACTACATCGAACAGTTCATTCGCCCTGACGATCGATTCAAGATAAGGTTGTCCGGACCCCCATTGGGTTTTATGCGCTTGCAGTGCCTGAAGCTTTTTCTCCCGCTGTTCAGCTGTGATCGGCAAAATCAGCCAACGGTTGTCGACATCATACTGGGCAGGTGGCTCAAGGGGATGTTCGGGTTGGTAGCCGCGCGGCTGCGGCCAGCGACCATAGTGAGTGATGAAGTGGTAAACCTCGGGTTGGATCTGGTCTGCCAAGTTCCACAAGGCAATCTGCAGATAAAGGGGCACTGTCTGGTGATCCGGATGCAGATCTCCGGGATGCGAGGTGAAAATCTTGGTTGGCTGAAATTCCTCCACTACCTGTTGGATGTCGGCCACAATATTCTGACCGATAAAGGGCGCACCGGGAGTTTGGGCGAAAGTATAGGGTACAGCGTCTTTCTGGCTCAGCAAGGCCTGATAGGGATCTTCTTCATCCCAACGATGCTCAAAAATTTCCAGGCCACCCCCATCAGGATATCCAAATACAGTTACCTGCTCAGGTGAGACTCCCAAGATCTCTTGAGCGTTGAGTGCTTCCTCGTAACGCGTCTCCCCTAAACGGAGCGCCTCTGCTGGATCGAGGGTGAGTTCCTTTCTGTACAGCGCGAAAGAAGTCTCGTTGTAATCTCCAACGGTCATTATCGCCACCCTGACTGGAAGATCCTTTTCCAAGGCTTGCTGGATCATGCCTGCGTTGGAAAGTATATCGTCATCCGGATGCGGTACAAACACCAGTATCCGGTCATCATCCTCCAGGTTAATTTCCGGGCGAATGAGCGCAGCTGCCCAGCGCCAGGGAGCATCTCCAGGCGCTTCTGCTTCCAATCCAATTGAGTGTTCAAGGTTGGTGATTGAGGTACGCAATCGCTTACTCAGGTCCTTGTTCGTAGCAATAACACCGGCAATGATCAAACCGATGAGTAAAATACCCACTAATGCCCCGATGATCCATCCACGCCGGGTTGGTTCATCTTCTTGCTGTTCTTCAGCCACGTTGATCGGGATAGGTGCATAACCTATCCTGCGCTGGACAAATATACCGATTAATGCTAATCCAATCCAGAGTATGGACTGAATCAATAGAGTTAAATCGAGGATCCCGTTTAGAACTACTCCGGCGATCCCGGCTGATGAGATCACGAGGATATCCAGGATATCGATCAGGAGTAAGCTGACCATGCCGCCACCCCACACTGCAGAAAGCACGATCAAGGAGTCGTCAAATTTCAACCACCTTGAGAAGATGAATACCCCAATAATCCCACCGAGCACCAGCACCCCCGCAACGAGGAATTTCCCAGATTCAGGGTGGATGA
>CALBUI010000331.1 GCA_937968125.1 uncultured Anaerolineales bacterium
CGCAGCCAGGAATGCCAGCTGCCGGGTGGGATGCGCCCGTCTGGCGTGCGGTTCTCAATCTCGAAGTTCTGTCGATACACCGCATTTTCTCGAAAAAGCTTGACCACCAGCCGGCAGGCATTGCGCGGGTCAGGTCCGGTCAGCGTCGCCAGCCGATCCTTAATTCTGGCCAGGGTCCTTCCATCCCTGGAATTCTGTCCAGTTGTGCGACCCTCCATTCCTATCCTGGCAGCAGTCAAGTCGCATTCCACCGTCCATCCCACGATATAGGAGATCACCTCCATGTAATTGGTCGAATCTCCAATCCAACGGCCTCTCAATCTTGGGCGCAGCTTTCCGTTGGGCCAAAAATGTGGTTGGTTGATTTCGCGCTGCAGCAGGTGAGTGAGTTCGTGCGCGATCATCGCAAGAGTTGCCGGTGATTTGACCTGACCTTCCCCCTGTAAGTCTGTATCCAGGATGATCAAGCCTTGCCAGGGAGCAACACCGCTTCCCCCAGTATCCACAAACAAGACCCGCAGACTGCGCCGGGCATATATGCGAGCCAGATCAGCTCCCACGCGGGAGATTGGACGGACAGCAGCTACTCCAGAGGTATCTCCTTCGATATTCATCGAGAGTGCTCTCAGGCAGGGGCTGATCGGACCATCCTCTGGCAAGCCAGGTGCTTGTTTTTGCAAGGAAAAGCCCTTTCTTATCATCCTTTGTAAATCCATGGCAACTGTTCTCCAAGGGAATTATCTGGACTAGTTGGGGGAATACGACCCAAATGATTGTAACTTACCTGCTTCACTGCTAAAATATGCCATTAGTCCTCATCCAGAAGAACTCGAGGAAAAGAATATCAAATCATTCCCGAACAAAACTGCAATTATTACATTTTCTCCCCGAATAACGGAGCATTGAAGTATAACCTCTGGTGGGCGTTCCCTTGAAAGTGGGCAGGCATAATGCCCTAAACTACGTTTCAAATAACACACTACTGCTCACTATAAATTCGTTAATTGAAATCAAGATTCCTCATTCAACACCCGATGCAAACCAATAAAAGTTTCCCGGCAGTAAATCTTCCACCCAGTGAATTCTTCTCCGGCGTCAAAACCGTGCTGCCGTTGATGATCGGGGTGCTTCCTTTCGGCATGATCTACGGAATTTTGGCGATCGGCGCCGGGTTACCCCCCAGCACTGCCCAGGCGATGTCAGCCATTATATTTGCCGGATCCTCACAATTCATTTTCGCCCAGCTCTACGCCTTGGGCATTCCAAGCATCATTAATGTTCTCACGGTGGGGGTGCTAAATCTGCGCCACGGCCTTTACAGCGCGTCAATTGCCCCTTATCTCCAAAAGCTTCCAAATCGCTGGAAATGGGTCCTGGCCTACTTGCTGACGGATGAAGCCTACGCTGTCACCATCAATCACTACCAGCAAGATGGCAACCTGCGCAACAAACACTGGTTCTATCTGGGTTCCGGGTTGACATTGTGGACCACCTGGCAGCTCAGCACTGCCGCTGGGATATTTTTGGGCACATCAATCCCTGCCAGCTGGTCGCTCGATTTCACCTTGGCATTGACTTTTATCGCTATTGTAGTTCCTGCCTTAAAAGATCGGTCCAGCATCGGGGCAGCTTTGTCGGCTGGCGTGGCGGCAGTGATTTTGTTCAATTTACCTTTGAAATTGGGCTTACTGGCTGCCTCCCTGGTCGGCATTTTGGTGGGACTGGCAATTGAGAGGCGATCATGATTACCTGGCTGACGATCATTATTGCCGGAGTACTGACCTATGCGACCAGGCTCTCCTTCATCATCTTCTATGGCAAGATCAAAATGCCCGCCATGGTGGAGCAAACCCTCAAATTCGTGCCGCCAGCTGTTCTGACAGCTATCTTCTTCCCTGAGCTGCTCCTAAAAAATGGGGATCTTTACATTTCGCTTGGCAATGCCCGCCTCCTGGCAGGTACGCTGGCTATTCTGGTCGCCTGGCGCACGAAAAATGTGACCTATACCATTGTGATTGGTATGCTTTCCTTGTGGATACTGCAATTCTTGATTAATTGGTTCTAACCTTATAGATTTTTAGTGAATTGAAGGGTAATTCGATGACAAAAAATCGCACTCCAATAACGCCATTACCTGATCCGATGGATGGCTCCGAACCGGGAACTTTTGCCCATGCTGCGGTAACGAAAAGATTCCCGAAAATCCTTCGCCAAACGATTGGCGACAACAATTTTCCCCCACAGGTTAGACAGAATCTAGAGCAGTTGATCGATGAAATACCCGCTGCGCACTTGAAAGAGTTTTCTGATCCCTCTGCTCCTGACAATCAAGATTGGCAACAGTATCTCATCCCTTACTTGGGGAAGAACTGGTTGGAAGTACCCTGGTTCATCGCAGAAATGTATTTTTACCGGCGAATCATCGCCGCGATTGGTTTTTACCAACCTGGTCCGATGAGAGGCTACGATCCATTCCTCAAAGAAAAAAAGCAAGGCCTCGCATCAGCCACCCAATCAATCAACAACCTTGGCGATTTCCTGGCAGCGGCAATACAACCCTCGCGAGCAGATTCAGATCGCCGACGATCAGATCTTCACCAGCTCTTGGTGCTTAACGTGTGGGGCAACCAGGCTGATCTGAGCATGTGGTCTGCTGGCGAAGACCGGCCTGATCACCAGGATAAAGCTGACCAGCGCTCTCATCTCCTGGCTGATGATGCTGACCAGGTATTCGAGCATCTTGCTGGATTATCGAGCCAACCAACCAGAGTCGATTTCATCCTCGATAACTATGGCCCGGAGCTGGTTCATGATATTGGCCTGGCGGATTACCTGTTGAGCACCGACCTGGCAGAAACTGTTCGTTTTCATGCCAAA
>CALBUI010000332.1 GCA_937968125.1 uncultured Anaerolineales bacterium
GCCGGCCTCTTTGATGTGCTGATGGCAATCGGCCGGGACCGGGTGATTGCCAGACATCGCAACGTTGAAGACCCGAATCCTCCGCTCAACCTGACCGGTCCTGCCGGGCAAGCCTGCAGTGAAGAATATTACCTGGCCAACCTGATCAGCTATGCACAAGAACCCTTCGTAGATGCCATTGAATCTGGGGCCACCCTGACCTTCAATGGATTCGATATTATGGCCGGAACCTTGATGGAAGTTATGGCTGTGCAGCGGGATGCAGCTACTGCTCGAGAGGCAGTCAGGAGAGTGGGAAAACCCGGCATGCACATTGGTGATGCAGCCACTGGGATGACCGCGATCGGGAAAATGGCCGCCAGCGAGCCGGTAAATGGCTTACGACCTTGCGACGGCCGTTTAGTTGCCCAGATGTGCGAACTGAAGGTTGACGACGATCAACTCAACCGGGTGCCACACCTGCTCAATTACGGCTCCCATATCATCAATTTGATGACACCGCTGACTGGCGGAGTGGGTGGAGGACCTGACGGCGTAGCGATCGTTTCAGTGGCTGAAACGCTGCTCGGGGTGATGGCTTATTTCGCAACTTACCATTATCTGAGCATCACGCATATCAAGCGAGCGAATAATTCTGACCAGTGGGGCATGTACGTGCTCTCGATGGCTGGCCAGGCAATGGCGCGCAATTCGCACATCGTTTGGACGAACGATCCGTTCTGCGTGTCCGGGCCTGTAACCGACGCGCTGCTTTACGAAGTTGCCCAGCATGCTATTATTGGTTCGGTGTGTGGGTACACCCAACACGGCGTCGGTGCGACAGGCGGTTTTGAGCCCAATCACCACACTGGTCTTGAAGCTGGATTTCAAGGAGAAGTTGGTGTCGCCGCCACCCGCAGTGGGATCACGCGTGAGAAAGCCAATCAAATTGCGCTCACGCTGTTGGAGAAATACCAGGATACTTTCGATACACCAAATCGGGGATTACCATTCCAGGAAGCTTACGATCAAAAATCAATTACACCCATCCCAGAATGGCAAGATTGCTACCGAAGGGTCAAGGATGAATTGACCAAACTCGGTCTGGAGTTTACCGTTGGTCCATGGGATTAATTTTTAAGGACAATTTATCTCTTGGGTAAATTCGAGAATTAGTACAACGTGGAGAAGACTGCTCTGTGGATGATTTCTAAGGGTGTCTTTTCCACTTACATCCATCCAGGGATTAAGCATTTGTAGGAGATTAATATCGTGAACAGTAATTGGCTGCCTGAAATCGTGAAACGCTCCGAATCTGGTCCTTTTATGAAGGAAGCAGATTTTGATATGGCCATCGCCAAGAGAGTTCCTGAATTAATTCAAGAATTCGGCCTGACCTATGATCCAAACGTATTGGTCCCTTCTGACGATGATTTAGCAAACCGGGTATTCCAGGCTGGTTTGGAACTTTTCCTGGAAATGGGCGCCTACAACATGAGCACCCAACGGCGGGCGCTCTTCACAAGAGATGAAGTGGAAGAAGCCGTGGCGCTAGCGCCGAAGGATTTCACCCTCGGCGAGGGAAAAGATGCTGTCCTGATGAGACACCGCGGGGTTGAGAGCAATATTCCCTGCGTGATTCACAGCGGTCCTACCGGCACGCCATGCAGTGAGCAATTTCATCCATTTATACTGGAGAGCTGTGCTCAAGAGCCGCTCGTGGACTGCCTCGGAGGCGGTTCAATATCGACCTACATGGGAGAAAAGATAATTCCTGGAACACCGCTGGAAATACTTGGCGTTCAGCGAGATGCCGCAGTCGCCCGGGAGGCGACTCGTAAAGCCGGACGACCGGGAATGCACATCAATGATGTCGCCTCACCATTGACCTGCGCGGGGAAAATTTCTACCATCAATCCAGAATGGGGACTTCGCCCCACAGATGGATTGCTGGTCTCGCAGATGGTGGAGTTAAAAACGGACTATGACCAGCTCTCCCGGGCTGCCCGGATGAAAACAGTCGGGATGCACATTGTCGATTTGATGACACCCCTGGTGGGAGGGTTGGGGGGCGGTCCACAAGGAACAGCGATCGTCACGATCGCCTGCCACCTGCTGGGTGTGATGTGCTACTCGGCTTCCTACCACATTTACGGGCACATGCATTTGCTTGAAAGCACGGATACCGACCGCATGGGCTTGTGGATTTACTCTGTGGGTGGGCAAGCACTGGCAATGAATACTCCCATCCAAATGATTAACGCCATTTACACGCAGGCGGGTTTGGGAACCGAAGAGGTACTGTGGGAGATCGCGGCCGCTTCAGTTGCCAGCACAGTCTGCGGGATACATCAAGGAGGCGTTGGGGCGACCGGCGGTTCAAAAGAAGATCACACCAGCGGGTTGGAGAATCGCTTCAACGCGCAAGTGTCGCATTCATCCCTCGGAATGTCTCGAGACGAGGCCAATGGTTTCGTAATGGAATTTCTGAGTCACTACGAAGAGTCTCACAAGAATCCTCCGCCTGGAAAATCATTCTCCAAGATTTATAAGCTAGATCCTCTGGAGCCAACTGAGGAATGGCAGGATATCTATAACAAAGTGAGCGAAGCTATTGTTGCTACCGGTCTAGATATTCGCAATAAGTGGAAGAAAGCCCAGCGATAATTCGATGAATGAGAAAATCCCAGTTCGGCAGGTGTCACTTGCTGACCAGATTTTGGAAATTCTAATCGAACGGATCGTCAACGGTGTCTACCCACCAGGAAGCAAGCTGTCACCAGAAAACCAGCTGAGGGAGGAGTTCAATGTCAGCCGGTCGACAATCCGCACAGCCGTGTCCCGGCTCGAAGACCGCAAACTCGTCCATCGGCAAAGGGGCGTGGGGACTTACATCAGCAGGCAGCCGAACATCTCCAATCCACTCAATGAATTCATAGAATTCCCACTGCTGATCAAGGAAAACGGGTATAAACCCGGCTACCAGGAATTATCTGCGGAAATCCTGGTAGCTGATGAAGAAATCCTGGAAAACTTGCAGCTTGAACCAGGTGATCGGGTACTGAAGATCAGAAAAATATTCACCGCAAATGACGATCCCATTATTTATGTGATTAATCATATCCCGCTGTGGGTGTTTGAAGACATTCTCACCCCAGAAGAAGCAATACAGCCGGGCACGACTGAGAGATTTATAGAATTCTTTGAGGTGAAGTGCAACCAGAGGATTTCTCATTTTATTTCCACCGTAAAAGCTGAAATCTTCGAAAACATCGACGCGCCCCCATCCCTGATGAATGATGGTCCATATACGCCGGTATTGGTGATCAATGAGATTGGGTACAACGGCATTGATAAGCCGATCGTCAGCTCCAGCGAGTTCCATCCGGACGATTGGATGACATTCAAGATGATGCGCCGAAGAGGGAAGGTCTAAGGTTGTTAGGTCCTGAAGGAGGACAAAATGACTGATCAATACGTGAACTTGGGGGAAGCAATCAAGAAGGGCGATGTTGAGACAGGTGTCTCTGAGTCCTTATTATTGGTCGAACGTGGGGTAAAACCGATCGAGATATTTTCCGAGTGTATCGAACCAACCCTGGCGGTTATCGGCGATCAGTTCAGCCGCCTGGAGATTTTCTTGCCAGAGATGATCAATTCAGCCGAGGTAGTAAAGGCAATTCAAAACGAATTTAAACCTCTGATGGAAGCGGATCAGGAGACCATCTCAAAAGGGAAGATCGTCATCGCCACCGTATCCGGGGACTTGCACGATATCGGTAAGAATATCGTCAAGGCTATGCTCGAGGTGAATGGTTTCGAGGTGAACGACCTGGGAGTTGACGTGGAAACCAAAACGATCTTGAAGAGCGCCAGGGATGCTGACGCAGACATCATTGCCTTATCGGCGCTGATGATCCCATCGCTGCCCTTCGTGAAAGACGTTATTGATTTCATTGAAGCAAATGAAGAGGCTCGTTCCAGATTCAAAGTCATGGTGGGTGGGGGACCGGTAAACCGAGAATGGGCTGATGAAGCTGGTGCTGACGGTTATGGTGATGATGCCATTGAAGCCGTTGATGTCGCTTACAGGTTGATTGATGCACCGGCATAAGCTTGAGGTTGAGTTTGCATTACAGCTTGTGGGAAAAGCGAACAGGAGATCTACATGAAGCACACAACGCGCATGATGGATATCGTCCAAAGGAGTTTGGACGGTCCAATTAAGGACGAGGAAGATTTCAACAATAAGAGTATTTCCCAAGGTCTGGCCAGGGTGGTCAAAGAGTATGATATCCAAATCAACAAGGATCAGATTGTGAATATGGATGACGAGCTCGCAGACCGGGTTTGGGAGGCAGCCGTAGATTTCCTTGCCTCCAGTGGAGTCTACTGCCAGAGCACAGGCCGGGTGATCCTTCACAGCCGGGAGGAAATCGAAGAAAAATTAAAGCACGCACCAGACAATGTTTGGATTGGAGCTGGAACGGATGCGGTGCATGAAGTCTACCGCAAGGTAGAGGATCCGCGGCGGATGCTCTTGATGGGCAGCGCTATTGGGACTGCTATCGAAGAGGAATACTATATTCCGTCACTGATCAGCTACGTCCAGGAACCAGAAGTTGATGTGACTATGGCGCCCACCCTGGAAAAGATTTATGGATATGATATCCGTACCCGGTCGCCTTTGGAAATCATGTCCTCCTGGCGGGAAGCCGAGCTGACTTTAGAAGCAATGCGCAGGGCGGGTCGTCCAGGGATGGCGTTTACCGGCCTGGGAACGAGCATCAGTGATGTTGGGCAGCTCAGTGCAGATGGACCCGGTGGGCTGCGCAATACTGATTTGCACACCTTTGGGATCATCTCTGAATTAAAGACCAACTTCGAGATACTTAATAAGCTCACCCATATACTGTATCGAGATGGAATAGTGGATCCGTATGCCAACCCGATTTACGGAGGACTTGGTGGAGGTATGGAGAGCCAGGCTGTATTAATTACCGCGGCGATGATCGCCCTCAATGTGGTTTTTATGGCTACCTGCGTCGGTTCTTCACCGACCCATCCGTTCAATTTTAACGATACCGGTAAAGAAGTGATGATCCCCTCCAGCCTGTCGTTCCAGGCTCTGGCCCGCAATTCTCACCTGCTGACTAATCTAACCATTACAGCAGTAGGTGGACCGGGTACGAAAACTATTTTGTATGAATGTGTAGCTTTCACCGTGATGAATACAGTTTCGGGCGGCAGTCGCATACTGGGACCACGCACGGCGACCGGCACAGTTACCGGCCACTTCAGCGGATTGGAAGCACGTTTTACTGGAGAACTGTTAAGGGCTGCCAGCAAATTAAATCGCGGTCAGGCTGAAGAGATCGTTCAGAAGGCGTATGAAAAATACGAGGATGACCTCAACAAGCAGCCTTATGGGAAACACTTTAAAGATGTATATGATCTGAAGACCATCCAGCCAACGGATGAATGGTTGAAAATGTACGATGAGGTAAAAAATGAAGTGGCTGGCTGGGGTTTGTCCTTCGATTAGATGGACAAGCATAATGAATTTACAAACTGGAGGCTGAAATGTCTGAGGATCTTGAAAACTTGTCAATTGAGCTGAGCGAAGCTTTAAAGAAGGGAGATTCAGAGAAAGCAGAGCAGCTGACCCAACAGGCTCTCGAGCTTGGCATGGAACCATTGGACGTGGTTCAGAAAATATTGGTGCCAACTTTGACCGACGTAGGCAACCGTTTCCAGAATTTTGAAATATTTCTTCCAGAGTTAATGATGGCTGGAGAAGCAGCCCAAAAAGTAACCGATATTGTTGAAGAGGCTACGTTAGCAGCAGGCGAACCATCCTTAAACCTTGGCATAGTTGTCCTCGGACAGGTCGAAGGGGATATGCATGATATCGGGCGAAATATCGT
>CALBUI010000333.1 GCA_937968125.1 uncultured Anaerolineales bacterium
CACGCGCAGTACAGGGAGATGCGCAGAAGAATTCGCCGCAGATAACTTGTTTGAATCTCTCGGCATTGACCAACCCGACACCAACATGCAGCATACTTACAGCCAGGCAGACGTGTTCAGAAATACTGCCGGGGGTTGGCCAAAAGATCCACAGGGGAACAGCATTGGGGGATGGGGGCTGGTTTTAAAGCCCAGGGATATTGCCCGGTTTGGTTTCCTGTATCTCAACCGTGGCCAATGGGATGGTGGACAGATCATCCAGCAGGAGTGGATTGAAGACTCAATTTCACCCCACACTCCGGATTATGGTTACCAGTAGTGGCTGAAAGATGTTGCTGGAACCTTTGCTTTCGCAGCAGCAGGTCAAGGGGGTAATCATATCTTTTGCATACCTCAAGAGGATATGGTGGTCGTCTTCGCTTCCAAGCCGGGAGCCAGATGGCGCGATCGGTGGCTGCTCCTAGAAGAGTATTTACTACCGGCTGTGGCACACTAAAAGTTTACCACCATGCCGGAAGGAAATCTGACGATATTACTCAGATGTGGGCTCCGAACATGTAAATTAGACCACCCGAGAGATCAGAATTTAACCGATTAGATTACATTTACTATGACAAATATTCCTTGGAATGGATGAACAATGGAGAGAACAAAATGACAAAACGGTTCAATAATCAGGTGGTAATTGTAACTGGCGGAAGCCGGGGCATCGGATTAGCTACCTGCCAGGCTTTTGCAGAAGAGGGAGCGCAGGTTGTCATCGCTTCTATTGACCTGGACCGAGGGATGAAGGCAGAGAAATCCATAATCGATAATGGTGGGCAGGCAAAATTTGTGCAGACTGAC
This sequence comes from uncultured Anaerolineales bacterium, assembly GCA_937968125.1. GTDB lineage: Bacteria > Chloroflexota > Anaerolineae > Anaerolineales > UBA4823 > PFL25. Next base: position 847 of record CALBUI010000333.1, read on the forward strand.
GTCACCCATTTTGACCAGGTTGGAAGATTAGTTTCCACCTCCCTGAAGAGTTTTGGTCAAATTGATGTCCTGGTCAACAACGCAGGCATCCATGATTCGGCACCATTTTGGGAGGAATCCGAGTGGCTTTGGGGGCGAATGTATCAAGTAAACGTAATGGGAACGTTTTTACCTTCTCAGCAAGTGGTCCGCCATATGAAAGAAATGGGGCAGGGATCAATCGTTCACGTTACCTCAAAAGCAGGTGTGGTTGGCGAACCAGGGCATGCGGCCTATAGCTCGTCAAAAGGAGCGGTGATCGCGCTAACGAGAGCCATGGCGATCGAATTAGCTCCGTACGGTATCCGGGTTAACACGATCTGTCCCGGACCCGTGTTCACGGATATGTTTATTGACGCAGTCCCAGAAGAGGTTGATAGAGAAGAAATTGCCAAGGAAACACCATTGGGGAGGGTTGGTCATCCAGAAGATATTGCTCGCAGCATCCTTTACCTGGCGTCGAAAGACGCGGATTGGTGTACAGGACAATCAATTAGTATTGATGGAGGTCTTTCGATCCTTAAATGACTATTGGATAAATATTAATTTTCCCTATTACAAAATTCATGGATGAGGATTCTTCTAACCATCATTGTTTTCTAATTTCTTGAAAAAAAAACCTTCCGAAATATTTCTCGGAAGGTTTTCCTAATTCGTAGATTTAAGGAATTCTGGTGTTTTGGGAAATCTAACCTTTTGTCAAGTCATGAGACGCAAGTAAATATCCTTTTGGACATATAAGAATTACTTCACCGGGACTGCGATTTGGTCTCCACTGGTTTGCTTGATGTCGAAAATTACATCATTCAGTATATTTTCCAGCTGACAATCTGATTCCCAACCGACAGTATCATAAATCCTGGAGACATCGGGTACACGCCTGTGCATATCCTCGAAACCCTCAGCATAAGCTTGATCGTAAGGGATATATTCAATTCTCTCATCTGGATCTTGATACTTATCTTCCTCAGGAGCAGCCATGTGGACCACTTTTCTGGCCAGATTCAAGATGGAAATTTCTTGTGTATCACCAATATTGAATACTCGTCCATCAGCTGCAGATGATTCGGAGAGGGAGATTATTGCTCGCACAGCGTCGCGAACATGAAGGAAGCAGCGGGTCTGGGAGCCATCTCCATAAACTGTGATCTTCTCTCCATCCAAGGCTTGCTGAACAAAGCGTGGGATCACCATGCCATAACGCCCTGTCTGGCGTGGTCCGACGGTGTTGAAGAGGCGGAACACGACAACTGGTAATCCTTTTTCTCGATAATAGGCCAGTCCCAGAAATTCATCCACCATCTTTGAAACAGCATAACTCCACCGGCTGCGAGATGTGGGGCCAAGGACAACATCATCATCTTCTCTGAATGGAATTTTATTGCCCTTTCCATACACCTCCGAAGTTGAGGCAACTAATACCTTGGTTTTATACCGTAATGCGGTTTTATAGACCACTTCAGTTCCGGCGATGTTGGTCTGGATAGTGTGAACGGGTTTCTCTACGATTAGCATGACGCCAACCGCGGCCGCTAAGTGGTAAATCATGTCGCATTCACTAACTAGTCGATCCATGACAACCTCGTTAGTGATTGTATCGATGACAAAGCGGAAATTTGGGTGGTCAGTCAGCGGGGCAATATTTTCGAAGCGGCCAGTCGAAAGGTCATCAATGACGGTAACATGATAATCTTTAGCCAGTAATGACTCAGCAAGATGTGAACCGATAAAGCCAGCGCCACCGGTTATTAAGACTGATGGAGATTTAAAATGCGGCATTCAGTTTTACCTTTTCCTTCCGGATTCCTCAATAGTTATCCCGGGAATCCTAAAAATTTGATATTTTTTAGAGCTTGACAATATGAGATGTATCAGTTTGGACCGCTTTGGTTGCGTTGCGGGTATCCATCACCAATTGGCTGTTTTCCACAACCCAATCCCAATCGTAAAAACTATGATCAGTCGTGATGACAACGCAATCGGCGGATTGAAGGGTTTCCTGGTCAAGCACAACACTCTTGAGATTTATTCCATTAGTTTCCAGGTTCGGAACAAACGGATCATGATAAGCAATTTTGACCCCATTTTCATTCAGCAGGTGGATCAGATCAAGAGCAGGTGACTCGCGCATGTCGCTAATATTTGCTTTGTAAGTCACACCCAAAACCAGCACTTTCGAATCATCGAGGGTTTTTCCGCTCTCTTTTAGCTTGTTTTTAATCTTTTCTAACACGTAATTGGGCATGCCGAAATTGATTTCTGATGCCAAGTCAATAAACTGAGTATCAAAGTCGAGCTGTTTCATTTTCCAGGCGAGATATTGTGGATCAATCGGGATACAATGGCCGCCAACTCCAGGTCCTGGATAAAAAGGGGTGTAACCGTAAGGCTTTGTTTTTGCGGCTTCGATGACTTCCCATACGTCAATCTCAAGCCGGTCGCATATCATGGCCATCTCGTTCATTAAGGCGATATTTACTGCACGATATGTGTTTTCAAGCAGTTTTACCATTTCAGCAACTTTCGGCGAAGAAACAGGCACAATTTGATCAATAATGGTCGCATAGAGGGCGTAAGCAATCTCAGTACAGCGAGGGGTCACCCCGCCAATCACTTTTGGTGTGGTGCGGACGGTGTAATCTGTGCGGCCTGGGTCGATCCTCTCCGGGGAGAAGGCGAGATAAAAATCCTCGCCAACTTCCTGGCGTCGTAATTCATCGTAAGAATGGTTTTTCGAACGAGAGCTACTATTCCCAGAATCATCTGTTTCGATTGCTGTGATGCCTGCTTCGAGATAGGGGAGCATAAGCTCAAATGTTGTGCCTGGGTAAGTTGTACTTTCTAGAATGATGATCATGTCCCGATGAAGGCAATTACTTAATTGGTCTGCAACAGCAAGGATATAAGATAAATCGGGATCCTTGGTCTTCCCCAAAGGTGTCGGGACACAAATAATCACCGCATCAACTTCGGTTAGGGTGCTGTAGTCGGTGGTTGCGTATAGTCGTGAGGTTGTTTTCAACTTCACCTGATCCATAGTTGACACTGGAGAATTTTCTGTGGGAACTTGGGATGAGTTCACCTGCACATCTACGGTGGTCGTAGTCAGGGCAGCAACTTGCTCTGAAGGCACATCGGATATGTAAGATTCACCGCGATTGATTGCATCAGTTCTTTCTTGATTGATGTCAATGCCGATAACCCTAAAACCCTGTTCGGCAAATGCTACCGCCAGCGGTAATCCAACATAACCCAGGCCAATCACGCCAACAACTGCCTGACGGTTTTCGATTTTCTCTAGTATGCTCATTTTTCCACCACGTTTTGAATGCTCAATGAGGGGATTGATGTATTAACATCCATTATTGAATACGGGAAATATTTCTATATCCCGATAATATCCGAATTTGACGACGCAGCACTTGCATTTCGGTAAAGGTTACGAATTTCTTATTTTCTTGAAAGTTCTATGAGAAACCCCCGCCCAAATTGAGCAGAAGCTTATCGACCCCTCATGGTAAGCATATGAATTACTGATTTGAAGATGATCAGGATGTCGAGAGACAATGATAGGTGCTTAATATAGTAAAGGTCATATTGCAGCTTTACGAGTGTATCTTCGACACCTTCCGCATATCCTTGATTGACGAGAGCCCACCCAGTTGCACCAGGTTTAACCGCATAGCGAGTGCGGTAATAAGGGATGCTTTCCTCCAGCTCAGGTACTAAGCGCTCGGGTCGGGGACCAACGAGGCTCATATCACCTGCAACAACGTTGATTAACTGGGGGAGTTCATCAATGTGAGCGGTCCTCAGAATCCTTCCAACTCGGGTAATACGGTTGTCATTTTGTGCGGTGAAGGTTGGGTTGCCGATTTGGTCCGCGTTTGGCACCATGGTGCGGAATTTCCACAGGCGGAATGATTTCCCGCCTCTTCCTAACCGTTCAGGTCTATAAAAGACTGGTCCAGGCGAATCAAGTTTGATGATCAAGACCATGATCGGGAAGAAGATTGCCAAGCCGATTAGCCCTCCACCGGCAAGGACGACATCCATGACCCGTTTAACAAGCAGGTACAATCTTCTGGAATCCCAGTCAATTGGGAGTGAGAGCAACCAACGCTCACTGATGTAATCAACTGGAATCCGACCAGTGATTTCCTCAAAGACTTCGGGCATAGGAACAATGCGGACACCTTGTTCGAAACACTTTAATACGGCTTGTAATTGATCAGGGTGCATCTCCCCACTGACAGCCAAAATCAAATCGGACACTTCATGCTCATAGACGAAAGCAGTTAGGTTGGACCATTCTCCAATAACTGTATCGCCCTTGATTTCCAAATCTTGATCCGGGGGGTCGTCGGTAACAAATCCGACGATCTCATAACCCACATCGTGGTCCTCAATTACCTTGTATATTGTGGTGCTTGCTCGACCTGACCCGACAATGAGCGCCCTGCGCTGGAAATTTGGTTGTACAAGGATGAGAGCATATGCAATTCGCCACAAAATTATCAGTGTCGATGATAGCGTCCCCACAATCAGGAAGGTTGACCAACCAGCTCCCAATTGTGGTGAGAGCAATTGGATGAAGACATAAAGTAGACCAGTGGTGACGAGGGTTTTTACAATTCCGAGGACACTGCTCGACAACTTAGCAGCCTGTATGACTTCATAATTGTCATTTGCAGAAGCGATTATCAGCCAGATAATCGAAAGCGTGACAAACCACAAAGGCTGTGTGGCTACCGTCATGATCGAAAATGGCAACCCCTCACTGAAGTATAATCCCAGCAGCAATGAGATGTTGAGCAAGGCGAGATCGACGCAAATTAAAAGAATTTTGCGTTGGGAAATTTGCAGTGGAAATCGTGTTCTGCGTTGGACAGCGCTGGTACTGGTTAGCTGCGTTTGAACTTTTGTAGAATAAATCATAGAAAACCTCACTCTCACACATAGATCGTAAACCTGTGGTGCTTAGTTGTTATGGCTCGCAAAAACATCCTGATAGTCCACAAGCTTTCGAATATGTGTTTACCGAGCATACAGGGAGAGCGCCCCACCTGGCGAGCTTCAACCCCTATTGTTTAATTAAACGAAATAACCAGGATACTGTTACTATTTCTTGCTGGAATTTGCAAATTTTATTGTGAATTGATTTGATATTCGAAACTGTTTTCAACTGATTTGGTTGAAGGTAAAGTGCTCCGTTTATCTTGTTGAATTACTTAATCTGGTTCAAGCCTCAACAATTAGGTGAGAATTCTTGAGTTGATCTTTATATAGCTGCTCGATTTCGCTAACCATTCTCTCGACGGAGTAGTATTCCGAGCGGTTCTTGGCAATACCTCCCATGTCATAGCAGAGAGAATCGTCATTGAGCAGGGCAAGTATTTTCTCTGCCATTTCGGAGGGATCACCCGGTGTCACCAAGTATCCTGTTTCACCATCGATGACGATCTCTTTCGCTCCGTCAACATTATTTGCAACAATGGGCTTGCCTGCACATAAAGCTTCAAGAAATACGATCGGTAAGCCTTCCCAAAGGGAGCTCAAGGCAGTGATCTTCAGCACAGGCATGATCCTTGTTACATCATCCCGATACCCTAATAGGAAGAAATTATCTTGCAGGCCGAGCTCTCTAATTAGCTTTTCACTGTCATTTTTTAGCGGCCCATCTCCGATAAAGACAAACTGAACGTTGTCATAACTTGCGGACACGATTGCCGCGGCCCGGACAAAATCTAAAGGATTCTTTTGCTCGTCCAAGCGACCAACCATCCCCACCAAGTCGCTTTCAGGTTTTAATCCTAATTCCACCCGGATTTGTTGTTCATCAACCGTTTGTTCAAACCTCTCCTGGTCAATACCATTGTAGATTAGTGCGTACTTTTCCTCATTAGCAATCCGGTATTCCAATCCCTTTTGAATATCTGTTTTGGAAACAACTATCAGCTGGTTGGTAAATCTTGCACATAACCGCTCTAAATTTAAGTACAAAATTCTTGAAATAGTGGACATCTTTTCATGTAATCCCCATCCATGAACGTGGTGAATTATGACAGGTACTCTTGCGAAATAAGCTGCTAGCCTGCCAACCACACCCGCTACTGATGAATGGGTATGCACAACATCAAAGTCTCCCGCCACCATGATTCTTCTAAGATCTGTGATGGCTTTGAAATTTACCAGCGGATCGATGTGGTTGATCAAATTCGGTACCATCTGGATGGGAATGTTCATCTGGTGCGCTAATGGGGTCAAGTCATTCCTGCTTGGAGGAATAGGACCGGTAATTAGGAGCACCTCGAATTCCGGGCTTTGATTTAAATGGTTTGCCAAATCTAAAACCACATTCGTTGCTCCACCGGTACCTAGAACCGTGATAGCTACCAGGACCCGGATCTTTCGCTTGGACTTTGGTGATGTCTCGAGCGTGTATTCGGATTGGTCAGTGATGATTGAACCTTGAGGGGGTAAAACTTCTTGATTGGAGAGCTTATTTAGGCTGGTCATAGCTCAATTATTAAAAATATTTGAAAATACAAAGTTATCTGCGAAAACGGGAAGCAAGAATCGATAAATACCGGGGATGGTTCCAGGTTATAGAGTATTCCAAATCGCCTTCTTTACTTCCAGGAGGGTCTCTTCCAGGGGCTGGTCGGTATTTACTTTAAGAACTGTTGTCTTATCGAAAGCAAGGCTAGAGGCTTGAGCGTGGCGCAAGCGAAGTAATTCCTCAGGCTCCTCTTTTCCCCGGTTCTTATTGCGGACGATGGCGATTTCTAAAGGAACTGATAAGGAGATCACTAAATCAGGGGGAGCTATTTCCTTATACATCTGGTTTTCATATTTTGCCAATCGCTGTCGGATTGGGTATTTGTCTTTTGGAAGAGATACCCTGGCTAATTGGGGGCTGTCAGTTGCCCCAGGCGAGGAAGAGGGGTAACGATCGCTCAAAATAATATTCCCGTTCGCCGCCCGGGAATATGCCCTGGTAAGTAAGGTTCTACGGTCGTAGCCTAAAAGTGCAGAACGAATTGCAAAAAAGAGGGGGTATACAGAGTCAGATTTCTCCTCATCTTCTTGGTAAGTGTATCGAGCCTCTATGCGCGTGGATCGATAGTTTGGAAGCAAGGAACGCAAAGCAGGCACTACTAAGTTTGGCAAGAAACTCAATAATGTGGAGGGAGGTTTACCGGCATGAATTTGCTCTACTGCAAAATGCTCTCCTAACCACTTGTGCATCTCTTTTATTAAGGTTGATTTCCCGGTGGCTTCAGGTCCAACAAAGGCGATAATAGCCCCCCCTGAAGCGGGGATCATCCCACGTGGTGACCCAGACACTCTGGTGTAAAACATACTGGTAAATTTCTTAAGCCCTGTCCACATGGTGCTTAAGATTGTGTGCCTGGCATACGGTCGCAGTGCGGAGCGCAAGCGCAGGCCTAAGGAGATGCGACGGTAGAGCGAAGAAGAGGAGGATAATGCTGTGAGACTCTCAAAATACAAATCAAGGTCAATGGGTGGTAACCATTCTTGAACTAACCGCATCGTTTCAGGAACGGGATCTTCTTCCAGCAGCCATTCGATCTCCTGCTTAACCTCGTTCCAGTATCGATACAGCAGCAGCAGCTCGACGACGGAGGTGTGTTTCAGCATCATGCGGAGAACAAAAATAACCAGTTCGGCACTTTTTGTTGGCAGCTCAATTCCCCATTCTTTTCTTGTATTCTCCAGAAGCATGTCTTCTACCGGAAGGTGATAATTTTTGGTCAGACTCTGGCCAGTAATTACCTGGTAGTAGGCATGAACGTGAACAATGACACCGTTCTCCTCATCCAGGGCGTAATAGTGTTCAACGGAAGGGAAATTAGCCCCATCCTTGCTTTTAGCAGGCGAATAACTTAGCCGGCTCAATATCGTTCTGAAAAAGTCTGCATCCTTGCGATGGATTAGTAAATCAACATCAGTTTTTCCAGAAAGCGATTTTTCTAGTGCAATGTTGCTTTTCCAATGACAGTAACGAAGGTTGTTCGAATTCAGTTCTTCAAAAAGTGCTTGAATCCTGGTCAAGGAATTTGGATGATGTGTTAGTTTTTCAGTTAGTTGGACGGGTTGAGTTGTTGTTTTCAATTTAATGATTGTCCACTGGTTAAGATGAATTTGGAAATTTGATTAACTGTTCGTTCAATATCATCCGGGCTGGGGCTGGAATTATCCACAACCAACATCCTTGCTTGAATACTGCTGGAGGCGACCATCTGATCGAAGATGGACACGGCGCGCTTTATATATTCTTCATTCTCGGTTCGAATTCTGGATTTCATCTCTCTAGGTGGTCTTGATCGACTCAGCGAACGTTCAACCAGGACATCCATCGACGCCTTGATGTAAATTATTAAATCCGGCAGCGGCAGCAGGTTAACATATTCATCCACCTCTTCTTGCGATATTGGAGTGTCATTGAAAGCAAACATGTGCGCGGTGAGGAAAGGTCCTTCATCAACGAGAATGACCTTATTTCGATCCTGGCGCTCAGCAATTTCCCGGCCACCAATCTTTCGTTCGATGCTTCGCAAGTTATTTATAGTCAATATCGAGAATGAAGAATCACGAGAAAATAATTTTATGGTGTGGGTAATAAATTCCGAGTAAGTAGGATAAGCACTGAGAAAATAAGGGAAGCTGATCGTTTCTTGGAGCAAATTTCTAGCAGTAGTGTTCCTAATCCCCTGTAAGCCGACCAAACCGGTCACCAGGTCGCTTGAAGTGGTCACTTCCCTTGAGTTGCTGAGTTTAGTCCGCACATGATTAATCAGAGTTGTCTTCCCTGAACCGGTAGTTCCTATAAATTCAACAATCAACTAAAACCTTAAAATTTACTCTTGCGTTAGATAGAGATTTGGTTATTGGCATATCAAAAAATGGCCTCTTATTTTTCCAGAAAGATTTTATGATTTCAATTGACCGCGCTGAGTAGAGTAGAGATAGGATTACCAGTGATTTGGGAATAAATATCCGCGTATGCATTATGCATCGTGGATATCGTAAATTTCTCTTCAATAATCTCCCGGCATTTATGCCCAATTTCCTTTCTTTCTCGCCGCGACATTTCGTTGAATCTATTAATCTCCATTGCAAATCCATCTACATCGTCAGGCTTGACTAATGGAATGAAATCCACTTCCTCCGCTACTTCGCGATGAGGAGGGATATCAGAGAGCAATATGGGGGTTCGACATGCCATTGCTTCCAACACTGCAACTGGCAAACCCTCTCCCCAGGAGGTAGATACGAACAAATCTGCCTGGGTGAAATGCTCAAATACCTGGTCCCTCGTAATCATTCCGGTCAAAGTTACCTGATTTTCTAAATCGCTCATCTCAACTTCACTTGTGATTGCCGATCTTAGCTTCCCCTCCCCAAGATAGAATAAACTTCCAGTTTTATTTAAACTCTTCTTGAAAGCCTCTAACATCGTGAGAGGATTTTTCATCGGTATTAGGCCCACTGTAACAATTTCGAATTTGTCAGATTGATTACCATGTTCAAAGTCATTGATAACGCTGTCGATGCGATCGATATCTACAGTATTTTGAACTACTGTCATGCGACCACTACCTAACCATTTATACAGGGTTGGAAAACTGTCTTCTGCTGACTGACTGCAAAAAACAAGATACTGAAAAAAAGCGAAACTCGGGAGAAACATCAGCTTATGACTCAGCCTGAAATTCCCAAATGAATTTTGAACAGTGTGGACAGTTGAAGGTTTCAGTTTGCTGTATAAACCAGAAAAGAACAGGTAAACCAGTAACAGCAATCCAGCATGAGGAGTGTGGACATGGATTACGTCGTATTCCTTCTCTTTGAGAGAGGTACCTAATGCTCGGAAAAATCCCATTAAGGTGGAGTCACCGTCATAAAGGGTTAGTTCTTCAGGAAGCGTGATCTCCGATTTGAAGTACGTGCATATGGTTATTTCCCGTGATTTTCTCAGCGGTAGACAATGTTCATTATACTGACCATTGGTAGGAGTCAATCCCAAGATAAGATGCAGGATTCGAAACTGGTGTTCAGTTTGTATAGAGCTCATAATTATTCAATGACTTCAAATTAGATGATTTATCGAGAATGTATCTGGATTTGGGGTTAGGGGAGTCAGGTACTAACTCTCGAGAAGCAAGTTTGTGTATTGGTCTACGATTGTACCCAGCTCGTACGGCTGCCAGCTTTCAGCAGGGGGCTTTGGGGTGTGGTTATTCAATGAGCTGATAATGGCAGATGCAAAAGCCTCTGCATCACCTACCGGAGTGAGCTGACCATACTTTCCATCCTTGAGTATCTCCTTGGGACCACTTGGGCAATCGGTTGACACAGCTTTCGTACCGCAACATAGCGCTTCAATCAACACTGTCGGGAGACCTTCCCACCGGGATGACAATACGAATAAGGCAGCTCTCGACAAATAAGCGTAAGGATTCGAAACAAAACCGGGCAGGCTGACATCTTGGTTAAGACCTAGCTCTGAGATCATACTCTCAAGCGAAGATCTATCCCTACCTTCACCCAAGATTAACAGTCTGGCAGGCTGGGTTTCACGGATCCTTGAGAAGGCCTTAATCAGCATGGGATAATCTTTTTGTTGCTCCAGACGACCGACTGCAACGAGAACTGGGGGTTGGTCGGGCTTGAACCAGGGGTGATCTAACGGGGCTTTTGCTTTTTCCAATACCTCAGAAGCCATCACTGACGGATTGTAAATCACTGTGATATCTTCTTGAGGGATTTTCGTCACCTGTGCCATGTCATCCCTAACCCCATTTGAGACGACAATAATGCCATCTGCCATTGGGTAAAAGCGTTTCATCATTCCAGGGGTCATTCTCTGCCGAAAATTGGAGGCATTACCTGCCTCTTGAGAAACGGTATTTTGTTCGTTTACGAAGAGTTTCGTGTTGACCGAAGCCAGGCGCCAAGCCCAGATGGAGACAATATTTACGTAACCGAAGACTGATAGCATGGCATCCGGTTGTTCATTTCTAAGATATCGTATCAAGGCTGGCAGGCTCGTCAATGCTCGAGAAGCCTTGAGATCGACCAAGTTGACAGTATCGCGAACATCCGAAAGAAACTCGCCTTCCTTTACAGCCAGAACAAGGTCTACATCAAAACCTTTATCTGCGATACCATGTGCTAAATTAAGCATTGAACGTTGGCCGCCGGCTCCAAACAAGGAAGGCATGAAAATGGCGATCTTTTTATTTTCGCTATTCATATTTTAATTTGAGTTCAACGGGGAGGGTTTGATCGATGTGAGATATCTACAAACATCAATTCTTGGAAGCTAAGTGGTGCCTTTGGAATCAAGAATAATCTGTGAGTCTGCTTCGACTGAGGGATCGACTGGAATGTCTTTCTCTCGAAATTGATTTAGTGCCGCGCTAGCGACAAGTAAGCCCAGAAACAACCAGGTTGTCTTCCTGTGTTCCCAAGTTAGCGTGGAGGAACCAATGGCCCAAACCGAGAGCATGGTTAGCCAAAATCGTCTCTCCCATTTAGGTTGGATCCAAGCTTTAATAAATGCGATGGTTAATATTATTGCGAACAATGCAAAACCTATTATCCCAACCTCAACTAAAACTGATAGGAAGGAATTGTGTGCGACTTTCCCAACACTGTTAATAGAACGAAACATATTACTACCAACACCAATAAAGGGATGTGCCATAAACGAAGCAAATCCTTCCTTCCATATGGAAGCCCGGCCAGTAAATTCGCCAGCTCTTAGTTCATCGACAGTGGTATTTAACCTTTGGAAGGAGGGGAGAACTTCAATATACGGTAATAGCAAGAGAATGGATATTGCCAACAATAGCAAAATTGATACCTGGGCGGATCTTCGCATTCGGGAGAGCGAAAATATTCCAAAAATTAGTCCAGGAATTGCGGCAATTAATGCAGTACGGGTACCAGAAAGTGCAATTCCAACAAAGGCAGCTGGGATATACGCATAGTTGATCAATTTAAAAAAGTATCCCACTTTATTGGTGGTAGTTGAGCTAGCCAGATACAAAGCCACAGGAATTCCTAATGCAAGTATGAACCCAAATCCATCAGGATTAGTTTCATCTGCAGGACTAAAGCGTTGATAACGAGTGTTGTAGAAGGCATTACCAGCCAGGAAATTCCCAATAGCGCTGCCAATCGCAATATACGCACCGATGATGTAAGCTTGCAAGCCCGCAAAAATAGTGACACGTGAGGTGTAAAGATCCCAGATTATAAAGACTAATATGAACAACTGAGCCCAGGTCATGATATGAAAAACTGTTCTGTTAAAATCTGCGCTCCAAAAAGCGCTGGCCATGTTCCACAACAAGAACAAGTAGACAGCAATGTGAAATATGGTGGGTTTGCGAAACTGACCCCGGATTACAACTACCACCAACCAGACTCCTGCCACTGCAAGCCCAATAGCTTTAGCCAAAGTGCCTAGACCCGGAAGGTTGATCACCCCTTCCCAGGGAGTCATGAAGATGAAGACAAGGGAAAACGAAATTGCAATTGTGCGTAAAGATATCGATGGGCTGCGTTCTGTACGGAGATCGACAATCTTGGATTTCAAAGTAACAGTCATTTAATTAAATTCTTCCAATAAAAAGAAAAGCGATTCTTTGATGTCCAATCAGGCAATGCAAGACCAACGAGCGACAATACCTGCCGAGGAAGTTCACGGGCAGTAAATCCGATAACCACCAGATAGGTCAATCCACCTGCCAGAATTAAGAAGAAAAGTTCCAGATACAAGTTCAATCCCACATCGCGAAGAAGGTACTGCATTCCCAGTAATACTGCGATCATTATCAATGAAGCTGATATTGGGGCTACAAACTGTTTCAAGTAAGTTTTAAAATCGACCTGGATCAACTTTCGAATGGCAATAAATGAGACTGGAGCTACTAAATAACTGACAATGACAAATGAGGCCGCGACGGCCGCAATACCCCAACGAACGGCAATCAAGAATCCTATCACGCTAAGCACAGAGGTAAGAAGTACAACACCGAAATACCATGATGGCTTACCAGAAGCTTTTATAACACTGCCATTGAATACTACTACGGACTGGAGTATGCCAATCAGGGCTAAGATTTGCATTACGGGAACGCTTGGAGCCCATTTTTCTCCAAAGAATGCCTCAACTAATTGTGGTGCGAGGACTGCCATCCCAATGAAAGCAGGAAATGCAAGCAAGCTAGTGTATTGTGTTACATTATAAAAAGCCCCCCGCATCCTTTCTGGTTTATGCTGAATACGAGAAAAAGTTGGAAACGCGACTGAATTGGTTATGCCGGTGACAACTCGGATCATGAGTAGCAGCAATCGGTATCCGACTGTGTAATATCCTAGCATGACTGGTCCAAGGAAGTAACCAATTAAAAAGTCGTCCGAACGCCGATTGAAGAACACCAGAATTTTATTTCCAAGAATTGTCACCCCAAAACTGAATAGTTCCTTGAAATGCTTAACAGAGAAGTGAAATCCAGGTCGCCAATCACTAACTCGCCAGAGAACGATAGCGGCAACCAGTCCATTTGCCAGATTCATACCGACAAGGCTCCAAACACCGTACCCAGCATAAGCCATTGCGACTCCCACAATGCCGCCAGCTACTACAGCTGTTAGTGAACGAGCAGCGAGATTCTTGAAGGCAAGTTCGCGTTGAAGAATCGCAATCTGGGTGCTGCTCAAGGCGATCACTATAAAGCTAATCGATAACCACCTTAAAACGGGGGCGAGTCTTGGTTCATTAAAGAATGCAGCCACTACTCCAGCCAATGCTATGCCGGCAATTGCCAATACTACTCCCGTCAGGACACTTGTCCAAAAGGCAGTATCAAGATGTTCACTCTCGAGTTCGGCGCGCTGCATAATGGCAGCGCTAAAACCCTGGTCAAGAAAAATTTGAATAAATGCAGTGAAAACAGTTGCCAAAGCGACCAAGCCGAAAGCTTCTGGGGGCAGCATTCGCGAAAGTGCAATAAATGTTAAAAAGGTAACTATCTCCCGCCCCCACTTTTGGATCACCGACCAAAGAACACCTTTTGCTGCTTTTTCCTTTAAACTCATTTGTCAATATTTATTTGGTGAAACATTACTTGATTATCACAGGATCAAAAGACGAATGACCTAAATAATCTTTAATCCCCATCGATTGAGATGAAGCAATGGCTTATAAAGGATAAAGTGTTTCAGACGAGACAGGGTTAAGTTACGGTTATTATAGTTGTTGATTCGATTTTTCTGGTAACTCGCCACATCCTCATCTAGTGAAGATCCATATTCTCGCTGAAAAGATGGGTAAATCTCCTCTCGCACATAGTTGTAAAGTTCAAGATCCGCTTGTTGGGCTTCAATGAGCAATTGCCTTGTGCTTTCTGTATTTAGCAACCTATCCTTGATTGTATTATCCCGAGCCACGTTAACCCGTTTATATGAGATATTTAAATCGTTTGCCAACAGCGCTTTTAACATCAGCATTGATTCGTCATAGCGCTCAGTTAATCCCACAAACATGTTTTTTTCTTTGATGATCCGGATGGCTTCATTTACATCATCTACACCGGCGATCCACTTAGTTTGGTGGTTTCTGGTCCAATCTCTTTGGATCCATTCTTCAAAGACCAGATTCTCTTTCTTTGATACTTGCACTTTGTATTGAAAACGGGATGCACACGATTTAAGGGGGTCGCGCATCATTGTGAAATACCGTAATCCCATGTTTCCCGGTTCTAAATCGACGTGACCATAAATACGATGCCCGGCGATACTCTTTAGGTTGGGATAAATTTTGCGCAGGCGTTGTAAATCAGCCGCTGAGAACGGCGGGCCGGTCCATTTGGCATGGAACGGCTCCACCTGGCAATGGCGAAGACCATATGTGCTACGCAAAATGTGGGTTATTGTGGTGCCCCCAGTTTTATTAATATGGACAAATACTAGCATGATATCGAAAATTCCATAATCATGTTTTCCTGATTATTCCAGGTTGCATATTCTCAACACTTTATCAATAATCTGGGCTACAGATTCCTGCTTTGTGTCAATACGAAAAATCGTTATCTGGTGGTTCGTCTTTAGCTCAGCAAGCGTTTGCTCAAAGGAAGTTCGGTATCGGTTCAAGAAATCCAATGCCTCGGGATCATTAACATCCTTGACTGTATGCTTGCGGTCACGGTCTCGGATCCGTTTCATGAGAACTTCATTTGGTGCATCCAGTAAGATTAATAAATCTAAAGTTTCCATCCATCTTTTGAATAGATCAGTCCACCAGTTTCTATAAATTTGGCTCCTTGTGATTTCAGGTCCGAACTCTCGGAGAAATGCCAATCTGTATATAGGTCCATGATCTAACAATGTTACAACGCCATTGTTTTTTGATTGATTCCCGAATGCATCGAGACCAGTCTTTAAATAGACCATTGACCTTGTTTCTCTCCAGGTGAACCATTTACTTCCTCGGTAACTGCGAAGGTATGTAGGAAGAAATTTATATGTATTGCTGATGAAGTATGGTATTTTCTTAATTCTCGGCAGGGAAAAATCTAACTGGAAGGTACTACTTTGTTTAAGAAGTGCATTGATGAGGGTCGTCTTTCCTGCACCTGCAGGTCCCATGACTTCACATACAACTGGTGGATTCACATCAGAATTGTTCTGGATTGACTTGGAATTCATATTCCTTGGATTTATTGTATTCCGCATCAAGTTTTGCTTTTAGTGGTTCGCAAATCGCTTGAATTGCTGGATCGATTTCTGGTGGGGTGTGCTTGCCTACCGAGCTGGAATAAATGCCATCGATGATCGCAGGATCGTATGGAAAACCAAGGAACTCAAAGACCCGTCGGAATGTTTCCTCTTGGTTCAAAACAGTATCCTCGTATTGCAAGATCAAGACGCGAGGATCCTCGTTTAGTTTGAGATCGAAATATAACTGATTTCGCATATACCAGTAAAGACTAGCGCCATCCTCAACAGATATATCCTCGTGGAAAAGTTCACTAAACAGCTGTACAGTTTCTGGGGTTACCCTTTTTCCCCGGGCGCCAATATTTTCAAGCTCACCCTTAGCAACCCATCCCACAAGATCTTTGAGGGTTGGTCCCCATTGCATCCGGGCACAGGAATTTGCAACATCCGGAAAATTACGGTAAATCCAAATAGCCTTGGCGCCATCGAATTGTGAGATCAGAGAGTCGGTGAATTGAGAATCGAGGATACTTCCAAAGCTGACAATCGGTGAAGGCGTATATCGAATTAAGTTTTCGATTATCCAATCTTGACGAAGATAGTATCCATCGAAAGCGATACTGAATGCGCTTTCTCTATAGTCCCAACCATGGGGTGAATTTCCAATAGCTCCACAAACCATATTTGTTCCAGATCGATTGCAACCGACGATGAATAGAGGGAGCTTCTCCTTACTGGGATGATTTGTTCGGCGGCGGGTCATCCATTTGTTGGAAAATTCATTACTTCGATGAACCATTTTCTGGAAGTTCATGTGCTTAAGGCGTTTGAAAATTCGCTTCCCAATCATAGAGCGCTCACCTACGTGGAATTTTTTGGATTCGCGCCTATGATCTCCAGAATTATTGGATTTTTCAGAATGATTATCGTTCAAAATTCACCTTTAATATTTATACTCAATGCTGATGATAGGGAAATTGAGACTGGTTGAACAATTATTGCAAAGATAAATATTAATCAATATGTCAGAAGAGAATTATGTGTATTTCCATTGGTTAGAGGTTCGACCAAATGATGTTTTTATTTGCGGCGAGTACCTCTGATCTTGATTTACCGGCATCAATAATGTGAGCATCGGATTGTTTCCAATCAAGCTCCCATATTTCTGTCGAACGCTCTCGTACTGAGTTGGGATCCTCATCAGTCTTTCTTTGGACAGCAATCTCAGGATCTAATAGGAGGACAATAAATATCTCGGGTGGTACGATTTTGTCGTAATAACTCTCTTCAATATTGACGAGAAACCTGGCAATTGGATTGTTTATTCTTGGGGTGGTGGATTTCTTGGCCAGTGGGCTATCCATGATTTCGTTAAGAAAACGCCTAGTTTGAGGTCCATCCATTATGTTTATTAGAGGATGTGGGTATCGATCTAAAATCACCAGATCACCATTTGCGGAATAATGTTGTGCTTTCACGAAGGTCCGGTATCGATCGCGCGCTCTACATACTTCTCTCAGCAACCATGGATATCCTGGCGATACCAGGGATTGCTGAATGATAGTCTTTTGAAAGGATGAGTCTTGAGGGTATAAACCGAGTAGATTGCCAATCTTGAGCACTCCCCTGACAGCAATCGTCGTCCAGGATCTTTTGGGTTTACCTATGTGTGCCTGAGTTGTATCAAAATCCTTGGAAAGCCAGTCATGAAGAGCATTCACGGCAGTCGTTTTCCCTGCTCCGTCCCCACCTATAAGAGCGATCATTGCACCACCACTGGCAAATTTATATTTAAGAGGAGATTTTAAGATTCGTCGACGGTAAAACAAAACAACTCGACGCCAAAATTTAATGAAGACATCGTCAAGCAGCGGGCGACGTGCACTGGCTTTAATTTGGTTTTGTAAACGGTGAGCAGTTTTTATTCGCATCCAAAGTGAGGAGGATTTTTCAAACGACTTAATACAATTTGCAAATAACTCATTACTAATGGAGGGCAGGTGGTGATTCAAGATTTCGTTTGTCCGGTTTTGAACAATCTTGGACTGTAAGAAAGCCAGCTCCTGGCGTTCCTTGGAATTCAAAGACCCTTGACGACTGAGAATTGCATCCCAGGTTGAATGTTTTAGCATCATTCGGATGATAAAAACTATGTACTCGAACTCTATTTCCGGAACCTTGAAAAGTTCACCTTGAACAGCAGACTCGAGATAAGGTCTCTCGACAGGTAGGCGAAAGTTCTTAGTCATGTCATCACCTAGGACAAGTTGATAATGAGCATGAACATGAACAAATCTATCTACTTCAGGAACGTAACCAAAGTAATCTACAACACCTGGCATCTGTTTAATTTCTGGAGCGATAGCTTGTTTGAATCCCAATCGATATATGATTTCTGTAAATCGAGATTCATCGGCGCGACTAATTAATAGATCAAGATCGTTCTCGCCACTCGCTGATCGATCTATGACATTATTACTCTTCCAGTGGCAGTAAGCAATATCTTCATATTCCAAGATGCTGCAAAGTTCCTGAATCAGGGGAAGAACTGAGTGGCTTCTTTGTAGTAATAATCCATCCTGCTGTGATGGTTCGATTTTAGGAGGAGCGCCAACAGATGTCATTGGTGAGTCTCCTGGGAAATCAATTTAAAGGTCATTAATTTTATATACAATTCTTTCTTTATTTTTTCTATCCTCAATATAAAAATACAAGTCTTCGGTGGGTTCATTTGATGAATTTGCTAACC
>CALBUI010000334.1 GCA_937968125.1 uncultured Anaerolineales bacterium
ACAAGTGGGATGGTACCGTGGAGGTCCTCGCCGAGGGAGATCGGCAGCAATTGGAACGTTTACTTAATGCAATCCACCAGGGACCTCGCATGGCCAATGTCATCCGTGTTGATGTTGATTGGCAGCCCGCGACTGGTGAATTCTCCTCATTCCATGTGAGATCGACTTTTTAGTAATTAGACCTCATCCAAATCCAAGTCCCCGCTCTTTTAACGACACATATTTTCCACCCCCAATCACAAGGTGATCCAACACATCAATATCGAGCAGCTTGCCCGCTTCCACTATCGCTCGGGTCACTGCGATATCATCCGGGCTGGGTGTCGGATCACCACTGGGATGGTTGTGAGCCACGATGATCGAGGCTGCATTGCGGCGAACCGCGGATTTGAATAATTCCCCAACTCTTACTTGTGAAGAATTTAAAGAACCCCGGTAGACTGTTTCGTTCATCAGGAAATGATTACGTGTGTCCAGGAGCATCACCCAGAGCTCCTCTTGATCCAGCGCGCTCATTTCATACAAGATAAGTTGGGCAGCTTCGTCTGGACTGTGGATGCTGCCACGCTCGATGTTCTCCTGCTTCATCCGGTTGCCTAATTCCAGGGCAGCTTTGATTTGGGCCGCTTTAGCAGTGCTCACCCCATATTGGGCACAAACTTCGTCAAATGCAGCCCGGTGAAGTCCCGTAATACCCCCGAAAGTTTTCAAAAGGCGTTGCGCAACCTGAACGGCATTTTCACCGCGTACTCCCACACGAAGTAAAATCGCCAATAGCTCCGCGTTGGAAAGTGATTTTGATCCCAAGCGCGCCAGCCGTTCACGAGGTCGTTCGGATTCTGCAAAATCAGTTATGCGGTAGGTGGTGGTCTCGTCGTTCACAAAATTCCCCTTTCGCCGCCGAACCAGTCCTGGACTTAATCCGGGATGTCGGTGGAATGAGCAGGTGATGCATCATTACTAATTAATGGTTATACATCAAGACAAATAACAACGCAAGCGGTATGGGGGTGAAATCTTCATCCATGCTATAATTTTTCAAACAAGTGAACCATGAATTTTGATCTTACTGCATTGGGTGATTTTTTCCTGATCTTGACTGCCTGGGCGGCAGCTTTTGTCGTTGCCTTGTGGTTGAGCCTGATATTCTGGACCTATAGGGATATTAAGGCCAGGGCAAGAGATCCACTCTCACGGATTTTGGCAGTCCTGGTGGTAGCCGTGCTTTTCTTGCCAGGGATACTGATTTACCTCATCCTGAGGCCGGCTCACACTCTCGAAGAAGAATACCAGCAAACACTCGAGGAAGAAGCCCTGCTCCAGGCTATCGAAGAAAGCCCACTCTGCCCGGGCTGTGGGCGAAGGATCAAGGACAGCTGGTCTATCTGTCCCAATTGCCACACGAAATTGCGTAAAAACTGCCACCATTGCGGTAAGTTAATGGAGTTGCCATGGAATATCTGCCCACACTGCGGAACTCCTGCACCTGGTATGCGTCGTGAACACCTGACCCTGGATGAGGCGCTGCGCCCCCTTTCAGCAGACGATGGAGATGAATTACTCATTGAACCTGAGACGTTTGATGAACAGCAGCCTCCCCTTGAACCTGAACAGGAGTTTGCCTCAGAATCTGATCAAGAGTTCGAGCAATTTGAAGAAGTATCTACCAGTGAAGAGACTGAGGAAACTAACGGGACAAATGAGTAGTCTGCTCAGAAGTAAAAAAAAAACCCTCTCCAAGATTGGGAGAGGGTAGGGTGAGAGTCGAACAAATTACATCCGCGCTGTTATCCGAAAGCCCTCACTTTCAAGGCTGACCAGCCAGCATAAACCCCGGTCTCACCCAGTTCACCTTCAATGCGTAATAACTGATTGTATTTTGCCACCCGGTCCGATCGGGCTGGCGCGCCAGTCTTAATCTGGCCCATGTTGAGAGCGACGGCCAGGTCAGAGATGGTTGCATCCTCGGTCTCTCCGGAGCGATGAGAGGTCACAGCTCGCCATCCGGAGCGTTGGCATAGTTCTACTGCCTCGATTGTCTCAGTCAAGGTGCCGATCTGGTTGAGCTTAACCAGGAGCGCATTTGAGGCTTGATCTACAATGGCGCGGCGCACCCGTTCGGGATTCGTGACCAGCAAATCGTCGCCGACGATCTGGATCTGGTCTCCCATCTCGCTTACCATCAATTGCCACCCTTCCCAGTCATCCTGGGCAAGCCCATCCTCGATCGATACGATTGGGTATTGGTCCACCCACGATTTCCAGAAGGCCACCATTTCCTCGCTAGTAAGCTTTTTACCCTCGCGGCGCAAATTATAGAGACCCGAATCGGTTTCATAGAACTCTGAGGCTGCCGGGTCGAGGGCGATAGACACCTGTTCACCCACTTGATAGCCAGCTTTTTCGACAGCTTCCAGGATTACTTCAACCGCTTCTGCGTTCGTTTTGAGCGCGGGCGCATATCCGCCTTCATCGCCAACCAGGGCGGTGTAGCCATGATCCTTGAGCACCTGTTTGAGCTTTTGATAGATTTCCGAACCCCAGCGCAACCCCTCGGAAAAAGTCTCTGCGCCGAGGGGCATAACCATGAACTCCTGGGCATCGGTCGATTGCCAGCCCGTGTGGGCGCCACCATTGAGAATGTTCAACATTGGTACTGGCAAAACATGTGCATAAACGCCGCCTATGTAGCGATATAAGGGCAGTCCCAGCGAATTGGCAGCTGCCTTTGCGACGGCAAGACTGGTTCCCAGGATCGCATTCGCACCGAGTTTGGATTTATTTGAGGTGCCATCCAACTCGAGCATACGCATATCTATCTCTTTCTGCTGGGTCGCATCCATCCCCTTTAGCATATCTGCGATCGGCCCGTTTGCATTGTCGACCGCTTTCAAGACCCCTTTGCCTCCGTAACGATCTTGATCTTTATCCCGTAGTTCGAGGGCTTCGTGCACGCCGGTGGAGGCGCCTGATGGGACTGCGGCCCTTGCCCAGCTGCCATCGCTGAGTATAACTTCGACCTCGACCGTCGGGTTGCCGCGCGAATCTAAAATCTGGCGCGCGGTCAATCCTTCAACTTTTGAACTCATATTTCACCTCATTACATTTGATTGATTTATTCTGATAATGTCATCCATGCGCGTTGAAATCAGCTGCTGCAAGGTACAGAATCGAGAATTAAGTGGTATTGATTGTGCTCGTGTCTACCTCGATGGGTTCTGAGACACTCATTTGCTCTACGACAGCTTCAAGGAAAGCCATGAAGAGCGGGTGGGGTTGGTTCGGGCGGGACAGGAATTCTGGATGGTATTGCGTCCCCAACATGAAAGGATGATCGGCAAATTCTGCGATCTCGATCAGCCTCCCATCGGGTGAAATACCAGAAAAGCGCATACCCTCAGACTGTAATATCTCCCGATAAGCGTTGTTGAACTCAAAACGATGTCGATGTCTCTCGTCGATCTCATCTTCCTGGTATGCACCTTTGGCAATTGTGCCGGGCTGCAGTACGCAGGGGTACAATCCAAGGCGCATTGTGCCGCCCATATCGGCGATATCCCGCTGGTCTGGCATCAAGTCGATCACCGGGTGATTGGTGCCGCGATCAAATTCTGTCGAGTTGACCTCTTCGTCGCCCAGAACGTGACGGGTGAATTCGATTACCATCAGCTGCATGCCCAGGCATAAACCTAGGTAGGGAATTTTATTCTCGCGGGCATAGCGGGCAGCCTGGATTTTGCCTTCGATTCCCCGGCTGCCAAATCCTCCAGGAACGATGATCCCATCGGCAGCTTGTACCATTTCCCAGCCACGCCCCTTCTCCAGCTCGGCCGAATGCACCCAATCAATGATGACTTCAATACCTAATGAGAGGGCGGCATGCAGGAGCGCCTCGCGGACGCTCATATAGGCGTCCTGCAGTTCGATATATTTTCCAACCAGGGCTACGCGGACGGTAGGTTTGCTGCGCCGTACTTCCTGCACCATGTTTTCCCAATCCGTCCAATCTGGTTCGCTCCTGGCAGTCAATCCCAGGCGTCCCAGGAGAAAATCACCTACGCCGGCTTTATCCATCAGCAAAGGGACTTCATACAAGATTGGCGTGGTGATCATCGGTACGACGGCGCGCAGGTCAACATCGCAGAACAGGGCGATCTTTTCCCGCAAATCGTCATCAACGTTGTGATCGGAACGGGCAATGATCACATCTGGCGAGATACCTATTGAGCGCAGCTCACGTACGGAGTGTTGGGTGGGTTTTGTTTTAAGCTCGCTGGTGGGGCCGATATGGGGCAGCCAGGTCACGTGAATATAGACGCTGTTATCTCGCCCCACGTCTGTTCGCATCTGGCGTAATGCTTCCAGGAAGGGCAGCGACTCGATGTCACCCACAGTTCCACCAATTTCTACCAGAACGATCTCGGCATCCGTCGTCTTTGAAACCAGGCCGATCCGTCTTTTGATCTCATTCGTAATATGAGGGATTACCTGAATGGTGCCGCCTAAATAATCCCCACGCCGTTCTTTAGCAATCACTTCTGCGTATACCTGCCCGGTTGTAACATTGCATACCCGGTTGAGGCTGATATCTATGAAGCGTTCATAATGGCCCAGATCCAGGTCAGTTTCCGCACCATCTGCGAGCACAAATACCTCGCCATGCTGGTATGGACTCATGGTTCCTGGATCTACATTGATATACGGATCCAATTTTTGAACCGAAACAGAAAAGCCGCGTTCCTTAAGCAAGCGACCAATCGCTGCAGCGGTAACTCCTTTTCCAACAGAGCTAACTACACCACCAGTAAGAAAAACATATTTTGTCGTCATTCCGCCTCCAATTTCAGCACAAAATCCCTCGAAAAACTTTCTAAGATAACTTTAAAAATAGAAGTGGGGAGGACCGTCGCATGACGTCCTCCCCACAAGTAATCAAGGTTTTTCTTGTACTCTTAAATACACTTGATTGCATATACCTCAGATTGATTTATGGGCTGAGTTTACCATATTTATATACCAATTGCAAAAGTCTTGACGTATTGGCACAAATCGCATTATACTCTCCCCACTCGGGGTGTAGCGCAGATGGCAGCGCGCCGCGTTTGGGACGCGGAGGTCAGCGGTTCAAGTCCGCTCACCCCGACTTATGGAGTAAAGCTGCGATACGTGAAACGTGGAACCGACCAGGCTGGACACGCTTCACGTTTCTTTTTTTCGTAACCTCATCTCGGAGAAATTCATGGCAAAACCCAAATTCGATGGCGTGATCCAGGCTGTTCGATACGATGAACAGGGACAAATTTTGTGGGTAAGAGGCTTTCTGCGGCGTGGACCGATCTGGTCTGATCACGTCCAACTAAACCGGCAGGAGTTGATCGATAAAATCAATTCGGGATTGCTGCTGATGACGGGGGAACGAATCCCTTATTTAGGCAGCACATTCGAGACTTCCAACCCCGTAAAGGTTGTTAAAGTTGATCAAGAGGAAATACTGGTCGCTGGTGATGGGGAGGCGAAAACTGACAGCCTGGAGGGTGTGCCGCTCATCTAGATATCACCTGTGCCGACTCCCTTTTACCATCTGAGTATTGCTCAGGATTTATCTGAGCATCCTGATTTAGATCCAAGATTGCGCAGCTTCCTGGCTGATAACCTGGGAGCTTTTTTGCTTGGAAATACAGCACCAGACGTTCAGGTAATTTCCGGTCAAGATAGATCGGCCACTCATTTCTTCTCAGTGCCCATCCCTCCCAATAGTCAGGTTCCTTGGAAACAGATGGTCGCAGAGTACTCACTTGAAATTCGACCCGAAAAAAACAAACCATTAAAAGCTGCCTTCACCGCAGGTTATCTTTGCCACCTTCAAGCGGATTGGATTTGGGTGAAAGATATCTTTGAACCTGTTTTCGGTCCCTGGCAATCCTGGGAGACTTTCAACAGGCGACTCTATCTGCATAACGTTTTGAGATCATACCTGGATGAAAAGGTAATCGCATCCTTGCCACCAGCGGTTGTCGACGCACTGCAAAAGACGATCCCTCAGAGCTGGCTACCTTTCATCCAAATCGAATTTCTGGTCAAATGGCGTGAGTATATTAGCGACCAGCTTGAATCTGGAGAGAAAATTAGAACCATCGAGGTTTTTGCCTCCCGCCATGGTATAGATCCTGCAGCCTTCCAGGAGATGATTAGTTCGGAGGAGCGAATGGATGTTGAAGTTTTCGCGCGCATTTCACGCCAACAGCTTGATGATTACCGCGTGGGTTTGCTTTCCCGCAACATTAGCTTGTTGGAGGATTACCTGGGCGAAATCTCCCAGTAGAAACATCGCTTCCCGAGCTTCATGTAAAATGTTGATCGGAGCACAATATGAAAGTAATCGAACGTTCACCAATTGGGGGTGATGGTGGACCAAATAGTATCACTGACAGAATTAAAGGCATCTGGCAGTTTGGATTGTCTTGGGATCGAGACCTCCAGGCACAAAGTGAGTTACTCAGGCACCTGGGCAACACCTTGGACAACACTTATACGATTATTCGCAATGTAGCCCTGCCTGGATTCTCTCTCCCGGTCCCTCTGGTCCTCATCGGGAGGACAGGGGTGCGGACCTTCTATGCCAGCGGGGTGAAGGGGATTTTTCGGGTGAAGGGAGATAATTGGTACCAGCTGGCCGAGAAAGACAGGCGTTATAAACTCGATCGCCCTAATCTGGTCCGGCGCACGGAGCTCATGTCACGCGCGATCATTGATTATCTTGGGAAAAATAGTATCTACCTGGACGAGGCCGAAGCCGTTTTATTCTTTGCCCAACCAGGCTTTCACGTCGATGCACCAGAATCTCCGGTCCGAATGCTCCAGATTGATGGTGTCAACCGCTACGCCGCTTCCTTGAAGGAGGAGAAAACAGTCTTGGATGCGATGGAAATTCACCATATCATTGATGTATTGACCAAATCAAAATCCGCTCGGGGGAAAACCGATCAAAATATTAGTTCCCTCAAAATTCCATCAGATATGGTAGGATATGGCGATTTCCAGTTAAAAATCTGGCAGTGGATCCTTCTTTTCGTTTTAGCGATCTTAATGTTGATCACAGTCATTGTCTCTGCGGTGATCATCGTCGGTGCTACGTGAACAAGATCTATACAGAGTAAAAAAATTGTCAAACCGATTCCTCTCAATCATCATCCCAGCCTATAACGAAGAACAACGCTTGCCCATTACCTTAGAACAGGTATTAAATTTTTTAAAATCCCAATCCTACCAGTCAGAAATCCTGATTGTTGAGAATGCCAGCCAGGATAATACGATTCAAGTAGCTGAAGATTTCGCGGCTCGCTGCCATACTGATGAATTACCAATCCGGGTTCTTCGAGAGAACCAGCGTGGTAAGGGCGCCGCAGTTAAGAAAGGGATGTTAGCGAGTTCTGGTGAGTACCGCTTCATGTGTGACGCGGATCTTTCGATGCCGGTGACGGAGATCAATCGCTTTGTTCCTCCGGCTTTACCAGATGTTGATATCGCCATCGCCTCCCGTGAAGCACCCGGCGCGGTGCGCTATAATGAACCCACCTACCGGCATCTAGTCGGTCGTGTGTTTAATACCCTCATTCGTTTGCTGGCACTGCCAACATTGAATGATACTCAGTGCGGTTTCAAGTGTTTTAGAGGCGAGATCGTCGCGGAATTATTCAGAGATATGACCATCACCGGCTGGTCTTTTGATGTAGAAATTCTCTTTCTCGCCCAAAGGCGGGGCTATCGTATCCAGGAAGTCCCCATTCCCTGGTACTTCAACCCGGACAGCCATATCAGTGTGGCAAAAGATTCCACCCAAATGGCGTTGGACATCTTCAAAATACGTCTGGCGGATCGCCGAAATCGCAAATGAGCCGGCGGTTCGATCCCAGTTTATTGCCAGAAGCTCCCGATCTCAGCATCGAGGAAGGTCTCTGGGAAGCTGGCATCGAAAATATAGCTGGTGTCGACGAAGCAGGGCGCGGGGCACTTGCAGGTCCGGTCGTCGCCGCAGCCGTTGTTCTACCTTCTTCAATTTCCATCCAGGTAACCCTCGACGGGGTAAGGGATTCGAAGCAGTTGTCCTCGCAACAACGGGATGAATGGGCTGAAGTCATCCGTCATGTTGCACGTGCCTGGGGAGTAGGATTTGCTTCACACATCGAGATAGACCAATTAGGAATTGTTCCTGCAACATGCCTGGCAGCTCAACGGGCGATGGATGACTTTAATTTGCCAATCAATCACATTTTGCTTGATTATCTCTTTTTGCCTGAGCTCAGAATACCGCAAACGAATCTAATCAAAGGCGATCAACGATCATTGAGCATCGCTGCAGCTTCGATATTAGCCAAAACTGCACGAGACAAACAACTTATAGAATTGGATTCTGAATTCTCGGGATACCATTTTGCGGCCCATAAGGGCTATGCCACCCCCCAACATCTGGCAGCCCTCGATAGTTTAGGGCCCTGTCCAATCCACCGCAGAAGCTTTGCCCCAGTCAAAGAAAGGATTAAGTAAGGACGAAGCAACTCTTTCAACCGATAAATGGTTACACTCCTTGGTTTGTTGCTTCGCCCCTAAGCAAAAAATCCGAGTTTCTCAGGGAAACTCGGATTTTATATCTATATTCGTTAGCTTAAGCTGGAAATTCGTAAATCGGGGTTGTAATGACCCGGGTGGGTTGCTTGCGGTCTTTAATCATCTCCCGCAGGCGCTGAAGGGTATTTGAAGAAAGCAGCTGTTCGCCAGTCTCCGGATTCACTCGGGCAGGAACTTTCTCTATGATGACCAGCTCACCATCTTCTTCCATCACGTAGTTTACATTCTTTTCAACAAGCAATTCTTTCCACGGGTAATCATTCATCGCAATACTTCCTTACACTTTATTTAATCCATGAAATGGATTTAGATTGTCTTAATCACTGCGAGAAGGGATTGTACCAGAAATCTCAATTTTGAGAAGGGGAAATTTGGACTATCGGTGGGTAATTCTGATAATCTATTGATTTTCTAATCAAATGGTGTCATTATCTGTTCCTATCGCAAATTGGTGCCGCTTAGGATGGACCTGGCAACTTTCTTTCTCTGTGATAGCTCGACAGACAATTGGCACAAATGCAGGCTCGCCGGACTGCTCCCTTGGGTACTTGTGCAAGCAGCTCGCGGGGAAACTTCTTCCCACTGCACCAGCATTCCTGAGCATCAGGGTCAGCGGCCATTGGGCATTGATTAGGTTCACCGCATAGCGGGCATATCGAGGTATCTATTGGGGTTTTAGAAGAAGGATCCATTCCAGTTCCGTGGCTAGCTGCGCACTCTTAATAATTTGGGATCATACATTGGTCTCAGAGAAGCCTTTGCCGGGTAGCGTTCGCCAGCTACTTCGATCTCATACTCGCCGCTTTTGATATATTCTGGAGAGGCAATACCTGTTTCGTTTTCAACCGGACCCACAGCTACTGCACTGCCTAATGTGTGCCCGTAGCCGCCGGCCATGATGTAGCCCACACGCTCGCCATCCCGGTAGATGGGTTCGCCATAGTGGAGCAGCGGTTCGGGATCCTCCAACAAGAATTGCACCAGGCGATATTCTAAACCAGCCTCTTTACGCCGCAAGAGGGCTTCCCTGCCGATGAATCCGCCAGGTTTGTCGAAATCAACAAAGTAGCTCAGCCCAACTTCCAGGGGTGTATCCAGGTTATCGATGTCGTTGCCGTAATCACGATAAGCTTTTTCCAGCCGCAGGGTGTCCAAGGCTTGCAGACCGATATGCTTCAAACCGAATTCATCGCCTGCTTCGATCAAGGTGTCGTAAACGTGTAAGGAGAATTCAGTCGGAATATACAGCTCCCAGCCCAACTCGCCGACGTAGGTAATACGGATAGCCTGGACCGGTGCGTAACCTATATCTATCTCTTGGGAGGTCAGGAAGGGGAAAGCCTTGTTAGACAAATCAGCATTTGTGACGCTGTTAAGGAAATCGCGGGATTTGGGCCCCTGGATGTTCAACACGCTATACGCTGAGGTGATATTGGTGAAAGTGACATGTGCCTCGGGTGGAATGTTGCGCCTCAGCCAGGCCATGACTTGTGTAAGGGTGCCATCTCCAGACAGGACTAAAAATTGATCTTCCGCCAGGCGGGTTACCGTCAGGTCGGCTTCGATGCAGCCTTTCTCATTCAGCCACTGGGTATAGACGCTGCGTCCCACTGGAATAGCAACATTGTTTGCGCAGATCCGGTTTAGAACCTGTTCAGCATCTCTTCCTTGAACCAGGACTTTACCCATCACGGAGTAATCCATAATGGTTACCCCTTCTCGGGCTGCCCGGTGCTCCGCGGCGTGGTATTCAAACCAGTTTTGCCTCCCCCAGGAGTATTCGACCTTGGGTTCAATTCCTTGAGGAGCGAACCAGTCCGGGTACTCCCAGCCGGCGTAAGTGCCGAAGTAAGCGCCAGCAGCCGCCATTCGCTCGTGGAAGGCGGATTTTCGGGCGTTGCGCGCAGATTCAGCAGTCCGGTTTGGAAAGGGATCCTCAAACATGAATCCCAGCATCTCGACTGTGCGGTCTTGAAGGTATTTTCGGTTGTTCTGGAAGGGGAGCATACGGGCGATATCGATCTCGCTCACATCGACATCTGGAGTGCCATCCACAATCCATTGTGCCATCACCCGGCCTGCACCACCGCCAAGGAGGATACCCAGAGAGTTGAATCCCGCTGCGACATAAAAATTATCCAGTTCAGGAGCCTGTCCCATCATGGGTTCCAGGTCTGGAGTGAAGCTTTCTGGCCCGCAGAAAAATTTATGAATGCCAGCGTTTTCTAAGACTGGGATGCGCTGCATGGCCTCTTCGACATACGGCATCATGCGGTCCCAATTGGGAGGAATCTCCCCAAAGGTGAAATCCTTAGGGATGCCGTCCAAACCCCAGGGAGCAGCAACCGGCTCGAATAAGCCCAGCAGTACACCACCGGTTTCTTCCCGGTAATAAGCGTAGCGATCCAAATCAACCAATACGGGTAATTCTGAGTGGATACCCTCGATCGGTTCAGTGATCAGATAGTAATGCTCTGAAGCTTGTAAGGGAACATTTACCCCTGCCAGCTTTCCTAATTGGTGCGCCCAGATACCCGCACAGTTGACCACGTACTCCGCTTCAATCTCTCCTTGCTCGGTGATCACCCCACTCACCCGGCCGTAGGTCTGTTTGATGCCTGTGACTTCGATCTCTTCAATAATTTGAGCGCCACCCATCCTGGCGCCCTTGGCCAAAGCCATGGTGGCATCGATCGGGTTTACCCGGCCATCGCCTGGGGTGAAAAAACCAGCCAATATGTCTTCCGTATAAGCAAGAGGCCATTTTTGTTTGACCTCCGCCGGAGACAGCTCTTGTACATTGACCTCAAAACCGCGGTCGAAATCCGCAATTCGCCGCATACCTTCCAACCTGGAGGGGGAGCAGGCAAATTCCAGGTAGCCGACCGGGCTGTAACCAGTGGATTGTCCGGTCTCCTGTTCCAGGATCTGATAAAGCTCCCGGGTGTATTTCGCCATTTCGATCTTGGTCCCATCGTAAAATCCCCCAGCTTCAACCAGGCCGGCTGCGTGCCAGGTTGTGCCCGCAGTGAGCTGCTGGCGTTCCAATAACAGCACATCCTTCCAGCCCAACTTGGTCAAATGGTACGCTATGCTGCACCCGATTACACCGCCACCGATGATCACAACTTGCACCCGTGATGGAAGTGTATTTGATGGATTCTGCAAGGAGGTATCTTCTGCCATAATATGCTCCAGGTTGTATTGTGCAAGTGTTATGTTGAGTTGATTCTATTTTGGGTAATTTGCAACCAGGTCATGGATTTGCCAGTTCTAGAATAGCGTGAAGGAGGACATTGCCACCTGCGATCAGATCTTCAGGTTGGGCGTTCTCCAGCTCGTTGTGGCTGAGCCCATTTTCGCAGGGGATAAAGATCATGCCTGTGGGGGCGATCCCTGCCAGGTACATGGCATCGTGTCCAGCCCCACTGATCATTTGCATCGAAGAATAGCCAAGTTTATCTGTGGAATCCTGGACAGCATTTATGCACACAGGATCGAAGTTCACCGGTGGCATTTCTAACACTCTTTCAACTCGGCCTTCAATTCCAGCAACACTGCATTCAGATTCCATGATTTCTTTGACTCCTTGATGAATTTTATCGAGCACACTCGCCTGTGGGTGTCTGTAATCGAGTGTCACTGTGAGCAGGCTTGGAACCGTGTTTCTGGAAGCTGGTTCAACTGAAAAATCACCGAAAGTAACCCTTGCATCGGGTGCATATTGGTCGACCAGGAGATATATTTTCTCTACCACCCGAGCTGCAGCTCTCACCGGATCGCGTCTTCCATCCATAGGGATTGTTCCTGCATGAGCTTCCTGTCCCTCGAATATCAAATCCTCCCAACATATGCCTTGAATACCGTTAACCACTCCGATGGTGACATCATCTGCTTCTAATACGGGTCCCTGTTCAATGTGGATTTCAAATGCAGCTTTAATTGGTCTCCTGCGATTAATATGCTCTCCATCATATCCAATTTGCTGTAGTGCTCTGCCAATAGTGACCCCATCTTTATCCTCTCTTGAGAGGGCATATTCGAGATTGAATATCCCGGTATAAACTCCCGAACCGGTCAAACTAAGTGGGAAGCGAGCTCCCTCTTCATTGGTCCATGAGACGATTTCCAGTGGGTGAGTAGTGGTGAGTTTGTGGTCATTCAGAGTCTCAACCACTTCCAAAGCGGCGAGCACACCGTAGACTCCATCGAACTTTCCCCCAGTTGGTTGGCTGTCGAGGTGACTACCTGCCAGGATCACGGGTAGATCATCATCACTTCCTTTTCTCGTGGCGAAGATGTTTCCGATCTGGTCAACAGTGATGTTGCAGCCTGCTGCCTGGCACCACTCGATGAATAAATCTCGTCCAGCTTTATCTTCATCGCTCAACGCCACCCGGCAGACACCACCCTTTTCCGTGGCGCCGATCTTGGCCATCTCGGCCAAGCGCGCAAGCAATCGGCCCTCATTAATGTGCAGATGTTCATTCATACATCAAATACCTGAAGAGGAGCATGATCAATTTTTCTGTATCTCCCCAAACGGAGTTGCCGATGGCTGTGGCAGTCGATTTTATAGTTTATCCGATAGCAAATTCCATTATATATCAGATTCAATTAACTGCTTATGCGTCCATCCTATTGCTAAATTTCTACATTTTATGGTTCGCGACATCTATCACAAAATTGCAATTAAGACAAATTTGATCTATATTAGATGCAGAGTCTTTGAATAAAGTGCAATCAAGATTTAATGTTTGAGCCGAGAGAATTAAAGAAAAGTAATTGATCTGGTCACATCAGATTAGAAAAGTAACTTAGCCCACTTCGGCAAGCTCAGCATCCCACGACGTTCTTGGGCGGGGTTTTTGTGGGCAATGATCGATATTCATTTTGACTAGCGCAATTTGCGATATTTGTAGTGGATAGAATGAAAAATGATTAGTTCCCGAGAGTAAAAGTTACGAAATAAGGAGCTGGCACCATGATCACGGTAAAACGACTGTTGGAAAAAAAAGGCAGCGAGATCTGGTCTATTGCACCGCATGCTATGGTTTATGAAGCGTTGAGCCTGATGGCTGAAAAGAACATCGGTGCCGTGCTGGTAATTGACGGTGGGGTGCTGGTCGGGATTCTCTCGGAACGGGATTATGCCCGCAAAATTATCCTCAAAGGTAAGCGCTCGGTGGATACCCTGGTCTGGGAGATCATGACTCCGGATGTGATCTTCGTGAATCCAGACCAGACACTCGAAGAATGCATGGCCCTGATGACCAAGAAGCGTATCCGCCATCTGCCCGTCTTATCCGCTGAGGAGCTTATTGGCTTGATCTCGATCGGGGATGTAGTAAAGGAGCTGATCTCAGAGAAGGAATTCGTCATCGAGCAGCTGGAGAATTACATTGCTGGTCGCTAACAAGCCTTATCTGAAATAATTATCTAATTGCACGAATTCATATCGTAATCTGCTAGATCTTAAAAGGTAAATAAATTCGAATAATTCGCGTATATTAGCGAAATTCGTGGAAAATTAATAACAAATTTTAATATTCAAGGATTAACTGGACATCACCCGCTTACTTTCCTCCATCACGTAGCGGATGAATTCTAGCGTGGCTGCGAAATCCTCCGGGTCAGCAGGCTCTCTAACAGAGACTGATGGATTGGGTCTCCCTGTCCAGGTTCTGTCTATCAATCCAGCCCACCGTAGATCTAGGTTAGCTTTGGCAAATTCAGCCCCAGCCCGCTTCGATTCCACTCTGCCTGTATGAAGAGAGTGGAGCATGCGGCAGTAGCTCAAGACGATGAAAGACTGGTAAAAGCGGTTGTTATAGCGCTCAGGACTATGCAGGATCTCTTTTCCCCAATCGGTGATCACCTCGTAAATCTCCCTGCGCAGCATTTTGTCATCTACTGGGCTGACCAAAGTATCAGGTGATGGTCCCGCCAGAGTCAGGCCGTATTCTCGCACTTCCCACCTCACGACGAGTGTATTACAGTGCGTGGATTTGACCAACGAACGGTGACCATTATCGAGATACCATAATTCTTCATCTGGTAGATCCTGGCGATGCAATATCTCCTTGGGGAAGTAAGATCCATCCAATCGCTGCGCCCAACGCGAGTCAAGATCATAGATGCGGCTGTGCATTACCTGCAGATCTTCAACCTGCTCAGCGGATAACTCCTTTTCGATCACTATTGCGAAATCCACATCACTGTGCAGGTCATAATCCCCGGAAGCGAACGATCCCTGAAGGTAAACACCCAAGAGATCATCCCCAAGAACTTCCCGCAGTCTGTCGACAAGTTGATCTAGAACTTCATTGAGATCTGAATAAGGTGTCGGATAAGAATTTTTCATTTGAGTACAGTATATTCCACACACTCATCCCTAACCAGGTCGCACCTTCTTTGTTCATCATCCTACTTTTTGGTCAACTTCTCTTCACATATCCTTTTATTTTTTAACAATATTATTATCGGAAAATTAGTGCAATTCGCGTAATTCGTGGATAAAAATTCTTCGTAGGGACCACAACCTCATTGACGCCACAAATAATTGGGATTATGATCAACTCACCACAGGCCGACTGAGTGGTTGCGGCTCTGCTAGCCAGAGTCGAGGAAAGTCCGCACTCCGAAGAGCACTTTGCCGGGTAACTCCCGGGGCGGGGCGACCTGCCGGATCGGGCCACAGAGACATACCGCCGGATTCCGGTAAGGGTGAAAAGGTGGTGTAAGAGACCACCGGCGTCCTCAGTAATGAGGGCGGCCAGGCAACCCCCAAAGGGAGCAAGGCCAAGCAGGGACAAGAGACTGCTCGTCTCACTGCCTCAGTGATGGGGTAAAAGTCCCGGGTAGGCTGCACGAGCTGTGTGGAGACATGCAGCCCAGATAGATGATCACTCAGGCGGTTGCGACCGCTGGACAGAATGCGGCTTATAGGCTGGCCTGTGGGCTTATACCGGTTGGGGGGAGAGAATTTTTCTAGAACTTATCGGTGTCGATCCCAAAACCTCTTCGCATAGACCAAATAAGGGAGAGCACGATGCCTGACGAAAAAACCGAAGAAAAGAATGAAAAAGAAATGGAAAAGAGGGAGGAGAAATCACCTGAGGAGAAGTATCGCCGCGATCCATTGGGCTCGATAATTTGGGCCGCCATCCTGATTTGGGCTGGTGTAGTCTTGCTGCTCAACCAATTAGGCTATCTAGAACAGCTCAAAGATATGCTGTTCGCGGCCCAGGCTGAGTGGACGCGAGGATTTCCCGGAGATTTTTCAGTCTGGGGACTGATCTTCTTGGGAGCGGGCGTCATCTTGCTATTTGAGGTGCTTATTCGCCTGATTATCCCAGCCTATCGCAAACCAGTCACCGGAACGATCATCCTGGCCTTTGTCTTTATCGGCATTGGCCTGGGGAACGTGCTGCGCTGGGAGTTTATTTTTGCACTGGTGCTGATCGCCATCGGTCTCTCGATTATTGTGGGCAGTATCACTCGTCCCAGGGAATGAACTTATAGGCGTCCTAGATTAAATGACATAAACTCGTCCCAGCCATAGCGCAAGGGCACCCACCACTCTTCCCGCCCAATACAGCGGAAATACGGCGCATCCTTGGCCAGGATCAGGTCGCCGATGCGGTAGCGCGGCAGGATCGGTGTAGAAACCACAAGCGAACCACGCTCTCCTGGGCTCATCTCGTGGAGCAGCTTCATCTTATCCCCGATCTGGACTTCAAAGAAAAACAGGTCGTAATTGGGCACCCAGGCTCGCTTCTCATCCCGCTGCTGTCCGAACATGCCCTCCGTGGCGCCGTAGATCTCGCGAATTACGGCCGGGCCATACATGGCATTCAGGGCTGGTTGGTATTTCGTGTTGATCCCCGCCACACTGCCCAGGGTCATGATTTGCGTCTTCCACAAATCTTTGGGATAGGTTTTGTGAGTGCGCTGCATATATCGTCCAAAGCGCATCGCAGTGGGGCAGACCCCTCCCACCAGGGTCACATTCTGGTCTTTACTCTTGTTGTAGGCTAGTTCAAAGCGGCGGTTCCAATCACTCTCTTTTTTTCCACCGCCCAGTTCATCGATCTCTTCCTGGGTTGGGGAAGACTTGATGGGTGTGGTTTGGGCGACGAATTTTGTGTAAATGCCAGAGCTGTAGCCGTATTCCACTTCATCTTCTCCAACTTTGACGGTGCCAACAACGGAGGGGAAATTCAGGTTCAAATTAACCCCAGCGAATAGATCAAAGCGTTGGGAGGTGGCCACGTAGTTCATCATCGCCCGCCCAGCGCTGGTGCGTAAACCCATATCGGTCGGAGTCATGGGGATGAACTTCGATTCCCCTTTGGTTGTGCCGCGGGTGATCGCCCAGCCGATGGGCTCCTCCCACAGGAGCAGTTCGACATCACCAGCCATGACCTGTTCAATGATGGCTTTGAAATCCCCTTCATAGGTAGTGACTGGAAAGGCGCGCTGGTAATCGGCTATTGTTTCGATATTTTCAGCGCCATGCTGTTGACCGTATTTCGTTTTGGCGTAATCTCCCACCAGGTTGTGCAGCACCCTCTCTTGAGCTGATTGGGGATCGGCGATGGCTTGATGCCAGGGTTCGAGGAACATTTTTAATAATTGTGCCCCACTCTCCGGATCCAAATTCATTTCTGCCCTCCTAAGAGCTTGATAATATGATGTAGATCCATTTTATAGTCGAATCGCTGGCAGGGCAAGAAGTTCAACAATTGGGTATTGGTAATTAGTAATTGGATATTGGTGTCAAGTGTCAAATTCTGAAATATGTAGTCCCAAATACCCACCCACGTCAGATGTTAATGCATCAGGTAGCTTATTGAATTATTGTAGACAATTGATTTGATATACTTGGCTTTGTTCAAAACCAATCGGGGTAAACGATGCTCGAACGATTTGTTCGCTTTCTCAACCGGTTATTAGTTAAAGCCATCCTTGATTTAGAGTTCCTCAATCTAGAGACAGCTCCCAGGGAAGGAGCGCTCATTGTGGCTGGAAACCACCTGGGTGTGCTGGATGCAATGATCGTATTTTATGTGATCGATCGCAGAGATTACATCGTGATGGTCGCAGAATATCACCGCCAATATGCCTTCCGGCGTTTCCTGGCTAACCAGGTAGATGCCATCTTCGTCGATCGCTACCAGGCTGATTTCACCGTGCTGAGGGAAGTGCTGAAGCGATTAAAAACTGGAGGTGTGCTGATCATCTCCCCGGAAGGTACCCGCAGTAAGACCGGAGATCTGCTGCCTGGCCAACCCGGGACAGCCTACCTGGCAGCCAAATCCGGAGTGCCCGTCCTCCCAGTGAGCATCATTGGGTCAGAAGATCGCCTGGTGATGCCCAACTTGAAACGATTGCGTAGGTCGCCGGTCAGGATTACCTTTGGCGAGCCAATAACTTTCGAACCGGCAAGTAGAGAAAACCGGCAAGAGGTATTGCAAGGTTATACCGATGAGATCATGTGTCAGATCGCAGCCCTGCTGCCCGAATCCTACCGGGGAGCATATTCTGACCACCCTCGCTTGAATGAGATAATTAATGAGCCTGGTTATCAGGCTCCAGATGTCCTGAATACTGGATAAATAACCAACCGGGTTACAATGCTCCAAATGCCTGCAACCTGGTCACGACGCTCCAGCGTCGTGACCAGGTATCTAATTGTAACCTTTTTCACGTTACTGCATCTAATCTTGAGGAAGTACATCGAATCAATGAACCAATAAGTGTGAAATCTACAGGTTCTCGTCATGAAGGAGTGGTAATGCCGATTTTTGAATTCGT
Organism: uncultured Anaerolineales bacterium; assembly: GCA_937968125.1. Lineage (GTDB taxonomy): Bacteria > Chloroflexota > Anaerolineae > Anaerolineales > UBA4823 > PFL25. The sequence continues at coordinate 18,445 of CALBUI010000334.1, forward strand.
TTGCCAGGATTGTGGGACGCCCTTCGAGGAGCTGGTGCGCAGCGCGAACGCGGTGGGTGAAGTTTCCTGTCCTTATTGTGCGAGCGATCGGGTCATAAAGCAAATCTCGACCTTCGCCTCCCAGGTGGCTGGATCGGCAGGTTCGATCACTGCTGCCCCGGCAGCTTCGTGCAGCAGCGGCAGCCTTTGAGGGATTTAGCCGACCATCGACCGTGCGTCGAGCGCAAAACCAAGCAAGATTTTCTCAATCACCATATTAACCTAACCCCTGATAGAATACCGGCATAAGAGACTCATTTATGCCGGATATTTCAATTCCCCAAAAAGCCCGACCTTTTCTCAAATGGGCCGGCGGCAAACGACAGCTGCTCGAACAGCTCAAATCACACTTTCCACCTGAATTGGACGATGGCTGTATTACCCGTTATGTTGAACCATTCATCGGCAGCGGGGCGGTTTTCTTCGACCTAGTACAAACTTATATACAGGATGATTGCCTGATCGCGGATGTCAACCCGGAGTTGATCCTGGTGTACCTGACCATTCAGAGCCGGGTGGACGAGCTGATCGATCAGTTAGGGGATTTGGAAAGGGATTATTTATCCTTGAGTGAGGCTGACCGCCAAAATTTCTACTATCAGATTAGAGCTCGGTATAACAATCAGCGGGATTTGATCGATTTTGGAGTGTTAGAATCCGCCTGGGTGGAACGATCTGTTAATATGTTGTTCCTCAATCGCACTGGCTACAATGGCTTGTACCGGGTCAATTCGAAAGGCGATTTCAATGTCCCCTGTGGACGCTATAAGAATCCACGTATTCTGGATGAGGAGAACCTGCATAATGTCTCCGCTGTACTCAACCGGGTTTCTATTCGTTATGGGGATTTTGAGGACGTCGCTGATTTTGTCGACGACAAGACCCTGGTTTATTTTGATCCTCCCTACCGGCCAATCAGTGAAACAGCCCATTTCACAACATATTCGAAACAAGCCTTCAACGATAACCAGCAGCTGCGGCTGGCAGATTTTTACCGCCAGCTGGATGCCAAAGGCGCTAAATTAATGTTGAGCAACTCCGACCCGCACAATATTGATCCACACGACGACTTCTTTGAACGAGCTTATGATGGTTTTCGCATCGAGCGTCTCCAGGCAAAACGCAACATCAACCGCGATCCGACTAAACGAGGCCCGATCTCAGAATTACTAATCCTTAATTACTAATCCCAAATTACTGGTATGAAATAGAAAAAATCTTCAAATTTATGCCCCCCAGGAAATGGATTGACGATGGATACCAGACCACGGACTTGCGTGATGTGCGCAGGATCCGCCTGGTGCTGGTTGTCACCATGTTGCTCAACTTCCTGGCTACGGCGATCAAGCTGGCGGCAGGAATCACTACAGGTGCCTTGAGCGTAGTTGCCGATGGCTTGGACAGTTTATTTGATGGCATTTCAAACCTGATTGGATTGGTGGGACTCAACATAGCTTCAAGGCCGCCTGACAAAGACCATCCCTATGGCCACCGCAAGTTTGAAACGATCGCCGCCTTGAGCATTGCCTTTCTGCTCTTCCTGGCTAGCTGGCAGTTGTTGGTGACTGCCTGGGAGCGTTGGTGGAGTGATCAGGTTCCACAGATCAACGCCTGGACGATCGCGGCGATGATTGCCAGCATGCTGATCCAGGGTGGGACCAGCCTTTACGAGCTGCGCGAAGGCAGGCAGCTGAAAAGTGAAGTGCTGGTGGCGGATGCGCTGCACACCAGGGCGAGCATTTTGATCTCGCTTTCGGTGTTGGTTGGCTTAATACTAGTAGGATTGGGCTTTCCAAAAGCCGACCCGATCCTGGCTGCGTTTGTGGCCTTGATGATCGCCAAGATCGGAGTGGACATCTTGCGCGAGACCCTACCCGTGCTGGTCGACCAGGCCGCATTTGATCCCAACCAGATCGCTGATATTGTGGATGAAGTGGGGGGCATTGAATCCTTTCACAAGGTCCGCAGCCGGGGAGCAGCTGGCAGCGCAGCCATCGATATGCATGTAAGGGTATCCCCGGAGAAAACGGTGCGCGAGGCCAATGCTATTGCTGATGAAGTCCGCCGAAGATTGCTAGAGCTTGAAGGGGTCAGCGATGTGACGATCCACATCGAGGCACAACGTGAGCCGGATCCAGATGCTGCCGACCTTTTCGCAACGGTTAAGCATGCTGCGGAGGAATTAAACTTAACCATTCACGAGATTTGGGCGCATCGTTATAATGCTGACCTGGCGTTGGAAATGCATGTCGGTGTAGACCCAACTTTGTCGCTCGGGGAGGCGCACGAGCTGGTCGACCAGCTAGAAAAAGATATTCCAGCCAGATTACCTGAGGTGAAGTGGGTACACACGCATATCGAATTGGCAACCACCCAGGTCCAGCGAGGGAGTGGTGCCGCCATCAGAGTGAGCAGTGAAATACGCGCAGTGGTTGAGCGCGTGGTTGCAGAAATCCCACATCTGTTTAATCCCCACAATATCCGCCTGCGTCGCAACCCGACTGATGAGGAACGATTGTACATGTCATTGGAGTGCACCGTCGATCCCGAGCTG
>CALBUI010000335.1 GCA_937968125.1 uncultured Anaerolineales bacterium
AAACTTGCCCTGCACAACATAAGTTTTATAAGTGTCGGCTTCTTCTGAAGGCATGAAGACGGCACTGATGTCGCCTTCCAGGAGATCCTTAGCATTGCTGGCGATGCGTTCCATCACCTTCTCTAACTCTAGTGTGGCCGAGATATCCTGGCCCACCTCAGCCAGGGCAGTCATTTCGCTTGCCCGCTGTTCGGCTTCTGTAAACAAGCGCGCGTTCTCGATGGCGATCGCTGCCTGTCCAGTCAAACCAATTGCAAAACTGAGGTCAGTATCACTAAATGGACCAGATACCGATATATCTCGCCATAATCCCATCACGCCGATCACTCTTTCCCGAATCTTCAAAGGGGCGAAGATTATCGTGTCATTTTCTTCTTCATCCGTCCCCGCCACGTAAGAAGCGCGTGCATCTGCTTGCGAATTAACTACAATTTCTGCCACGCCGGTTTCAGCTACATTGCCCGTGATTCCCTCTCCGATCTTGAGAACACTATCCCAGAAGTATGCTGCATTTTCCCCAAGGGCTACAACCGTCGGTAAGGTTCCATCCGGTTGGACCAACCTGAGCACAACATCCTTGGCTTTAAGGATCCCCTTGGCTCTCTGTGCGATCTGCTTCAGGACTGCATTTTGATCCAGAGTAGCAGAAATATCTCGCCCGATTTCGTTCAAGGCCTCAGTCTCATCTGCTCGTCGAGTGGTTTCCTGGAATAACCTCGCGTTCTCAAGCGCTACACCCATATTTGCCGCCAGTGTTGAAAGCAATCGCACACTGTCATCATCATAGGCGTTTTGCCGGTAGCTCTGCACATCTACTACCCCAACCACTTGCTCCCCAACAATGATCGGCACGCCCATATAAGACTCTACTGTTTGATCATCACCAGCCGCATTTGGTTGAAGATGCGCCCCTAAATCTATTCCTTCGTTCAGTGATCCCAACACCAAGGGTTGCTTGGAATTGATTATCTTACTGGTTAATCCCTCACCAAATGGATATTCATATCCTTCTTCCAGGTAGCCGCGGTCGTACCCATAATACTGTTTAACAATATTCAACTCTCGGTCATACAACATGATATCTGTCACTTCAGCTTCGAAAATATCCCGCACTTTATCACCCACAATTTTGGAAATCGTCTGAACATCAAGCTGTTTGGACATCGCCTCGCCGACGCTGTTGATGAGTGCCAGCTCGGCCGCCCGCTGGTTGGTCTCATCGAACAACCTGGCATTCTCGAGGGCCACGCTCAGGCTGTTGGCAAGTGTGGACAGCAGTCGCAAGTCAGCATCCGTGAAAGCATATTCCTTCTCCAGATTGCTGACGGTGATAATACCTCTAACCCTCTCACCCACAACCAGCGGCATCCACAGACCTGATTTATCTGCCAATGTCCCTTCTGTGATTTCTGCGCCGTAATCTTCGAAACTCTCCAAAGTGTCAAATTTCATCGGCTTTGGGTTTTTGATGACTTTCTTAGCCGCAGCACTGAAAGGACTCGGATCAGCATACTTGCGTTCATCAAGTTCGAACATGTAGGGGTGGTGGGTTAGCTCGGTTTTATGATCGTAAACATGTATCCCTACACCTTGCGCATCGAAGACTTCGTGGATCTTCTCCCCCACCAGATCGTAGATCGCCTGCATGTCCAGCTCTGCTGCCAACCCCTGTTGCACGGAATTGATCACTCCCAGCTCAGCTGCTCTTTGTGTGGTTTCATCAAACAACCTGGCATTCTCAAGAGCTACACTCAAACTATTTCCGAGTGTGGTCAGCAACCCCAAGTCAGCCTCCGTGAATGCGTATTCTTTTTCCAGGTTGTTGACCGAAATGACCCCCTTGACCGTCTCCCCCACCACTAATGGCAGCCACATACCAGACTTATCTTCGAGGGTACCTTCGATGGTTTTCGCTCCAAATTCATAAAAGTCATCCGGTGTATTAAATATGATCGGATGGGGATCCGCAATAGTTTTCTTGGCTGCCGCAGTTAATGCACCAGGTTCAGCAAATTTCCGGTCACCTAATTCGAAAATGAATGGGTGATGTGCCAGCTTTGTTTCATGATCAATGATGTGGATCCCAACCCCTTGGGCATTGAACACTTCGTATATCTTCTCACCTACCAGGTCATAAATCGCCTGCATATCCAGCTCGGCTGCCAATCCCTCCTGGACGCTGTTGATCATGGCCAGCTCAGCCGCTCGCTGATTCGTTTCGTCAAATAATCTTACATTTGATAGTGCGATCCCCAAACTTGCTGCCAGCGATTCAACCAGGCGCACACTGGCAGAATCATAAGCATTTTCATGCTCAGTATCGGATAAGCCGATCACGCCAATTACTTTTCCTTCAGCCACAATCGGTACATAAGCGATCGACTTAGGAATATCAACGTCTTCAACCAGCAGCTCTGAATCGAATTGCTCAGCTTTTTCAAGCATGTCCTTATTCACCACGATAGATTTACCGGTCTTTATCACATGGCCAGAAAATCCTCCTGGCGGCAAAGGATCTATAGAATGTCGTTTTCCTTGAAAATGTGCATAAGGCCAATAACATAAGTCGCTTTCGGGGTCGTAATGGACAATTGCCAGATTCTGGGTTTTAAAAATGCTCATCAGCTTATCCCCTACCAGATCGATAATCGCTTGAAATTCCAGCTGCTCTGATAACCCTTGCTGTACTTCATTGATCACTGCCAAATCAGCATTCTGCTCCTCGAGGAGTGAATTTGCCACTGCTAACTCGCCGGTGCGTTCTTCTACTTTATTTTCAAGAGTATGAGTCCAGCTGGCACTCTCCAGAGCGGAGGCAGCTTGATTGGCCAGCACAGAAAGCAAATCAATATCATTTTGATTGAATCTGCCGAATATCATCCTCAAATCAGCATAGATCACGCCCAAAACTTGCGATTGAGAGACCAACGGCACTACGAGCACTGATCGCTGGTGGAGTTCGGGAGGTTCTCCCTCCGGGACCTCTCCCACGATCTCATTCAGTACCGCATAGCGGCTGTGAATCGCTTGATCGATAAGTCCGCCCTCTTCTAAGATAATCTGTTCAGCCTGGTCCTTGCTTAATCCGTTCAGGCTGCGGACATCTAACACGCCAAATTCTTTTATTATTGCCAGGAAGGCTCTTTCAGCGCCATTTAATTCCACCACCTCGTTCATGATGAAATCCGGCAGGGACTCTAGATCTCGCTGTGTGCTCAACCTTGTTCCAATCTCCGTCAGGCGTTTGAACTGCTCTTGAAGGTTTCCTTTTGTCTCTGAAGGTTGGATGAACCCCTCAAACTCTGGAAGGTGCTGAGAATGTTTAGTCCATTCCTGGGATATCTTGCGGTTCACCGGCACTTTGGTCAGATAATTCCGTCGCAAACCCTCATCACTGATCGTTGTGATACTGCCCAACATGGTTTCACGGGCTTTGTCAAGCACTAACCAGGCATCTCCAGTTTCATTTGTTTCCAAGGATGATAGCGTTGACAACACACGGTAGCGTGACCACCAGACCTCCTGGTCGAGTAGATCAGTGTTGGGACTTGTTGCTAATAATTGTTTGACCGCTTCAGAGGTTGCCTTGTCGGCCTCTTTGAGATCACCTGATTTAAGATATGCTGCTCCTATCCAGGCCAGGATCACCGCGATTTCTGGCACATCGCCTTTACCCTGTAATGCTTCGACTTGCTCATTGAAAGAATCGATAGCTTTTTGATACTCGCCCCGTTCGATAGCAATGCGGCCTAATCCCATCAGGCAGGCCGCGACGTCATAGGAATCAGCATACTCCTTCGAAAGCTCTAATCCCTCAAGAAAGATCCTTTCTGCCTGGTCCAGATCTCCAAGTTCAAACCAGCTGCGCCCAACGCCATCCAAGCTTACTGCTAGAGCCCGGTTGTTCTCCAGCTGTCGAGCACCATCTGCAGCTTGGAGGGCGTAGAAATTTGCCTGCCCATAAAGACCCAATCGCCAAAACAGCAATCCCAGGTTGTTCGCCATCGTTTTTTGCCCATTCTGGTCGCCGATCGTTGAAAAAATCTTCAGGGCTTGTTTGTAATAATCCCTGGTACGGGCAATATCATTGCTAATAATTCCCAATACATTCATTGCATGGGCTTCTGCTCGATGGTCGCCTGCCTGCTGGGCCAGTTCAAGTGAGGCTTCAGCATTTTCTTGGATATCTCTTGTTTCTCCTGACCTGATGCCATCAAACGCCATACGCGCAAGACAATGCGACTGACCTGTTAAATTGCCAGTATCCCGGAACATGACCAATGCCTGTTCCATATATTGTCGTGATTTCTCAGATTCCCCCTTTAGGAAAATGGCATTCGCTAATAGAAATATACTTTGAGCTTGCTCATCCAGCTCACCGATTTGATTGGCTACCTGACGGTTTTTTTCCGCCATCTTAATCCCACGTTCCAGATCTCCCAGAACAATCAGTGCTTCAGCCTGGCGGTTGATGGCATTTATCCGCCTTTTCTCCTCCCCATTTTTTTCAGCGAACTTCTCCATTAATTTCAATTCGGAGATTTCTTGGTTGGAATCTGCCAGCCAATTGAAACATTCTGCTCTACCATCATGAATTTCAATTAGGTATCTGAAAATATTATTCTCATCCGCACCATTCTTTTGACCCAGCTTCTTTAGTTTAGTATTGGCTTCTTCGAACAATTCAATCGAGGCAGGATAGTCATACCCAGATTTTGCCTTTTCAGCTTTCTGGATCAAATTAACTACTTCCTTCTCGGTTATTTTTTTCTTGGACTTTGTTTTTGGCTTAGCAGTATCTGCCATTAATTTCTCCTCATCTAAACCCGCTTTTCCCCTGGCATTTCTATGTGATTTGCTTTTCCCAATGCACTCACCAGCTCGTTCACCCGGATTGGTTTGCTGACGTAATCATCCATGCCAGCCGCCAGGCAGCGTTCACGATCACCCTGCATGGCATTCGCAGTCATGGCGATAATATGTGGACGCTCACCCCGCGGCCATCGTGCGCATATCTGGCGAGATGCTTCAAGCCCATCCATCTCGGGCATCTGCACATCCATCAGTACCACGTCGTATTTCTGCCGCCCGACCGCCTGGATGGCTTCCAATCCATTTCCGGCTAAATCCGCCCGGTAGCCCATCTGCTCCAACAATCGCAGGGCTAATTTTTGATTGACTGCGTTGTCTTCCACCAATAGGATGCGCAAAGGTAGGTTCTCCGCCATCTGTGGATCGAGTTTCGTTTCCGTTTTGCTTTCTTCCGGTTCAATCCGCTTGACCTCTCCCGCAAATAGGTTCATTAGAGTGTCGAGAAGCACCGAGGGCTTCAGTGGCTTCATTAAAAAAGCGGCAAATTGATCTTCATCCATCACGGATTCTCTGGCACTGATCGATGAAAATAATACCAGCGGGAGTTCACCCTGCTTTCGGTGTTTACGGATCGCATCTGACAGCTCAATCCCATCCATTTCCGGCATGTGGTAATCCAGGATCGCCAGGTCAAAAGGATCACCTCGTTTAATCCACTCCAACGCCTCTTTCGGATCACTTGTCTCGCGGGAAATCATTCCCCAAGCCATTGTCTGCAGAGCCAGAATCCTGCGGTTGGTCAGGTTATCATCGACAATCAAAAGACGTTTTCCCACCAGCTGTGGCTGTTCGCCTTTCAAATCATCTCGATCCTTCAAATCTGGCCCCGCAGGAGCCGCGATCGTGAAGTGGAAGGTTGTCCCTTCACCCACGACAGATTCAACCCACATCTCACCCCCCATTAATTCACTCAATCGTTTGCTGATCGCCAGACCTAAGCCAGTCCCCCCATATTTACGCGAAGTGGATGCGTCCACCTGGCTGAAAGCAAGGAAAAGCCGGTCAACCCGGTCTGGTGGGATGCCAATTCCTGTATCGTGCACGGAAAAATGAAGAGTATAAGGCCCATCTGGTTTAATCGGCACTGCCTCTGTAGTGACCGATAAAACCACCTCCCCTTCCTCCGTGAATTTCAAACCGTTATTGAGCAGATTGATCAAAACCTGCCGCAGGCGAGTGATATCGCCCAATATCACGGACGGGACAGTGGGCGCCATCTCGTATGCCAGTTCAACTCCCTTTTCAGATGCGTTGAGTTTCAATAGATCGAGTGAAGATTCCAGGCATTCCCGCAGGTCGAAAGGCTGTTCTTCCAGCTCCATTTTTCCGGCTTCGATTTTGGAGAAATCAAGGATGTCATTGATTACGGTCAGCAAAGCCTCACCGCTGTTGCGGATCGTCTCGGTGAAGTCCCTTTGTTCAGAATCCAGCTCGGTATCCATCAACAGACTCGTCATGCCGATCACCCCGTTCATCGGGGTACGGATTTCGTGACTCATCGTCGCCAGGAAAGCACTCTTGGCTTCATTTGCAGCTTCAGCCTCATGCCTGGCTTTCAGCAGCTCTGTGATATCGTGATAGATGGCGATTAACCCGACTCGTTTCCCTTCCATCACCACTGGCAATGCTAAAAGTTCCACATCCACTGGGCTGCCGTCCTTCCTATAGCGCTGGGTGACGGTGTTTACTCGTCCACCCTCCTCAATAGTTTCGAAATTTGTCGTGATCTCTTCATCTGCTTTTCCGTTCGAGATCAATTCATTGATCGGGTTCCCAATGGCATCCTCAGATTGATATCCGAACAAGCTCTCTGCAGCCGGGTTCCAAGAGACTACCTTGTTGTCCAGGTCGCTGGTCATGATCGCCACTGGACTGTTTTCAACTAACGCCTCCGAATACAGCTTCTGTCTCTGTACCTCTTCGAACAGGCGGGCATTCTCAATTGCAATTGCTGCCTGCCTGGCCAAACCTTTTAGGAACCCGAGATCATTTTCTGAGAATGGACCGGACACAGGTCTATCTCGCCACAAACCCATCACGCCGATCACTCGGTCGCCGACCATTAATGGGGCGAATAATATCGCCTCAAGTTCGTCCTCCTCATTTGGGGTACCAGGAACATGCATGATCCGGGAATCTATCCGTGGATCATTGATGATTTCTGCTCTTCCAGACTTGGCCACGTTTCCGGTGATGCCTTCCCCAATCTGGATCCTAGTACCACGATGTTTCTCTGCATATTTGCCGATTGCCACCACCGTTGGCAGGCTCCCATCCTCCTGCAGTAAGCGGATTGTTGCTGTCCGTGCATCTAGCAAATCCTTCGCCCGATTGGCGATCCGTTCAAGAACACTTTCGAGATCAAGAGTGGCTGATATCTCCCGGCCAATCTCGGTCAGTGCAGCCATTTCGTCTGCCCGCTGCTGCGTCTCCTGGTAGAGTTGTGCGTTGCGTAATGCCGCCCCCACATTGGCTGCGATTGTGCTCAACAGGCGTACATCGTCCTCATCAAAATGACCGCTTTCCTTCTTACTCTGCACACTGATTACCCCAATCGCCTGCTTACCAATCATGATTGGAACCCCCAAATAAGATTGGACATCTACCCCGGAATGGGTTGCGCCGATCTCGTCCACGGTCGCATTGACATCTTCGTTAATCAGCAAAGGTTCTCCAGTATCTAGGATTTTGCTGGTTAATCCTTCCCCATACTGCATCGGTTCTAACTCTTCACCCACAGCATAGGGGAATTCGATCAGATTTGTTTGCCGGTCATGTAAAGCTACATAGGTGATGTCCGCTGAATAAATCTGGTTTACCTGTTCGCCGATCAATTCGATTAGCGCTTCCAGCTCCAACTCAGAGGTCAATGCCTGACCAACCGTGTTCACGGTCGCCATCTCTGCTGCCTGCTGTTGGGTCTCCTCCAGTAAGCGGCTGGTCTCTTCGAATAAGCGGGCATTTTCCAGTGCTACACTCATGCTGTTGGTTAAAGTGTTTAACAACCGCACAGCTGATTCAGGGAAGGCATTTTCCCGGTCCATATTTTGCAAGCTGACAAATCCCATCACAGAATCCCCAACGATCATTGGCACAAATATTAATGACTTCACCGGCTCAGTGCCAGGAGCCGTACTCATCCCCAACTCTTCAGATCGCGCCTCCGAATCTTCGTTGATCACAATCGGTTTACGGTTTTTTATCAGGTTGAGAGTTAGCTCATTGAATGGTCCCGGTTCAACAAGAATCTCTTTCCCTTTTTCATAATGGTAGGGAAATGATCTCATCTTCTTATCATGGTCAAATAATGAGATCAGCACAATTTGGGCATCAAATATCTCCCGAATTCTCTCACCCACCAGTTCAAAGATATTGGGGATATCTAACTCCTCCGCTAATCCCTCTTGGACGCTGTTGATGATTGCCAGCTCCCCGCTGCGCTGCTGCGATTCATCCAGCAATCGGTTGGTCTCATCGAATAAACGGGCATTATCCAAAGCCACGCTCATACTGGATGCCAATGTTGTTAGCAGCCTTAAATCCGCTTCGCTTATAGCATTCTCCATTTCATAATTCTCGTGCTGGATCGTGCCTATCACCTCGTCACCAACCAGGATTGGGACTGCAACAAGCGATTTTGGTTGATCAGTTCCAGGAAGGAGAGATGAACCCAATGCCTTCATCTGGTTTTCCACATCCTCATTTACCAACAACGGTTTTCGGGACTCAACCACCGCTTTGGTGATCCCAATCAATGGAGCTGGGTCGAACTCCAGCTTTTCTCCATGTTCATATTCATATAGATAATGAACCAGGTTATCCTGATTGTCATAAATGCGGATAGCGAGATCTTCGGTATTGAATACCTCTCGCAGCTTGTCACCAACCAAGTTGATCACTTCCTGGTAATCAAGTTGAGAAGACAAAGCCTGCTGTACGCTGTTAATGATGGCCAATTCGCCGCTGCGCTGGCGTTCTTCCTCAAACAGGCGTGCATTCTCCAATGCTACGCTCATACTGGAAGCTAATGTTGAGAGCAGCTTGACATCAGAATCAGAATATGCATCCTCCCGGTCATAGTTGGTCAGTGAGATAACACCGGTTACCTCTCCCGCAACAATGATCGGCACCCCTAGAAAAGACTGGCTGAACCGTGTCTCCTCCTCATCTCCCCCTACCCATTGTGAGCCCAATTCTTCCATCTTTTGGATCAAATCCCTATTAACGATCAGCGGTTGGGAGGTTTGGATGATGTGTCCTGTGAATCCTATTGGTTCGTGAGTCTCTTCCATCGAGATTCTTTGCTCGTCATCCACAAAATAAGGAATGCTGACCAGTTTTGATTTTCGATCGTAGATGCTGATGCCGATACCCTGGGCATCGAATACCTGGCGGATTTTTTCACCGACTAATTCGATGATGCCATCAAATTCCATTTGTGCAGCCAGGCCATCCTGCACACTGTTGATCACCGCCAGCTCAGCATTCCGCTGTTCCAAGGTATTGTTCGATTCCCGCAATTCAGCTGTCCTTTCGTTCACCCGCTGCTCTAAACCTTGATACAGCTGTGCATTCTCGATTGCTGCGGTAACCTGGTTGGTAAAAGCACCTAACAAGTCAACATCCGCCTGGGTGAATTTTCCAAAAATAGCGTGGTTATCAGCATAGATCATCCCGCTCAATTTCCCACGCGAGATCAATGGCACGCACAGCACCGAAAGGGCTTCTGTTTGGTCTTGAGTAGTTGTACTGAGATCAGCGCGATCAACATCCTGTCGTAAAACATGTGCATTTGTGGTTTCGACAAATTCCAGTAAACTCGCAGCTCGTTCAAAGAAATTACCTTCTTCATCCTCATTGAATCCATAACTGGCGCTCATCTGCTTTTGACCAGAATCATTAATCTGGAAGATTAATGCTCGCTCAGCGCCGCTCAGTTCGATCAGTTCATCCATGATGAAATTGGTCAATGCCTGAATCTCCCTGCGCTCATTCATTCGCACACCAATTGCCAGCTGGCGCTGTAACTGCGCTTGAATGTTCCCGGGCTGGGAATCTTCATCTTTCAATTCAATTTTTCGAAATGCGGCTTGCTGCGCCCATGCTGTAATGATTTCACGGTTGATCTTGACTTTGTTTAGATAGTTTCGCCGTAAACCTTCATCGCTGAGTGAAGCGATGCCTTCCAATGTAATCTCGTGCGCTTTTTGTAAAGCTGACCAGGCGTTCTCAGGGACTTCATCTACCTCGCCATTTCCTGGACGCAATTCGTATGTCAGAGCCTGGTAATGCCACCACCAAATCTCTTGGGGAGGATATTCGGAACCCCCAAGCCCGATCATCTCCAACTCAGTAACCCCCTCCGCGGTAAACCTTCTTGCTGTTTCAGGATCATCCAACGCCAGGTGAGCTGCTCCCAACCAGGCCAATGTTGATGGAATGTCCGAACCGAGTTTAGTTTCACGGAAAATGTCCAGTGTCTCCTGGATTAAATCTCTTGCTTCCTCCGCCCTGCCGGTTTCCAGGGCTATCCTCCCCAAACCAAACAAAACGAATCCTTCGATATTTCGGCTGCCTATCTCCCTCGAGACAAGTCGGCATTCTTCAAAGGTGATTATTGCCTCTTCAAAATCCCCCTTGTTCATTTCCGCTCTTGCCAGACTATCGAGATACAACGCAAGCCCAAAACGCGCCCCCATCTCCCTGATCATCTCGACTGCCTGCTCAGCATACTGCCTCGCAGTTGTATATAATCCCATATGCCCGTACAGGAGACTGAGATTATTATAAATTTGACCTTGCCCAAAATAGTCACCAATCGTCTTGAAAATCTCAAGCGCCTCTTCTTTTCCATCTCGGCTTTGGGCGTAGTCGCTGACCGAAAGCGACCAGGCATTTAATGCTCCCGCCTCTCTTTTTCGTTCTCCTCGCGCTCGCCAGATTTCTTTTGCATCTAGTGCATATTTACCTGCTAAATCCTGGTTTCCACTGTTCAATAACACCCCACTTAATGTCTGTAAGACATTTGCCTCACCTTCATTATCAATGGTTGCGCGATAAAGGCTTAAGGAATCTTCGAGCTCGCTGCGAGCTGCAGCATATTCTTCAATGACGTAATAGTAATATCCCATCGCCAATGAAGCGCCTGCATTTATGTGTACTTCATCGATTTCCTGAGCCAACAACTTTGCAGCCTCTGCAATCTCCTTCATTTTGTCATTCTCGCCAACCCGCGCAGCTGTATAGAGTTGTTGGAACACAATTGCCATCTGCATCTCATGGTTGCCAAGTTCTTGAGCGATTTCAACCATTTCTTCCAGATCATTCAATTCAGCTTTGAATTGACCAATCAAATCGTAGCTCTCTGCTCTCTTCTTTAGAATTGAATACGCAAGTTCAGGATCGATCGATTCCTCCTGAAACGCCTGGGAATACATTTCTATCGCGGTTTCATAATCGTAATCCGCCTGGGCCTCCGAACCACTTTTGTAAAGGTCCTCTGCGATAACCCGCTTCTCTTTATTATTCGCCATATTCTTTTGGGTCCCTTAATTCTTTGCTATGATCCCTGATTTAGAATTATCAACTTTATTTTTCCCACACCAATCTCTTCCAGATGGTTGGTTAATTTCGGTCGTATACCAAAATCTGCCAAAAACCGGCATTTTTCTGGAATTGCTGCGTTAATCCCTGGTCTCTAAGAATTTTTTCGACCTCCTCTGTCCTATGGATAAATGCCCGGAATGGGGAGCCGGTTAACTTAATGAAGAAGTTTGCCACCGGAACCAATACCCTAAAAATCCAGAGGTCTCTCGGAAAAACCAACCCATACACTTTTCGGGCTTTCATTGCAGATAACCGCACCAATTCCTGCATATCGTCATAACAACAGATCACCTTGTCCAATGTAACAATGTCTGCCTGCGAAATATCATCTGCCAGATCAACAAAATCTCCTTGCAGGAAAGATATTCGCTCATCTAGGTCTCTTCGCATTGCCTCTTCTTTTGCAGCTTTCACGTAGGCCGAGGAAGCATCGACGCTGGTCGCTCGTTCTGCACCATTCACCAACAGGGTGTGTTGAATCCCTCCTAAACCTCCACCAATATCCAGCAAGGTCATCCCTTCTATCCCACTGTCTGAGATAGCTTCGATTAATTGGCGCGTTGTCTTCTCTATCCCCTCTTTCCGGTAGCGCATCAATTGTTTATTAACGCGCTTTGCATTGAACTCCCGTTCAATTCCCTGGCACTGGTTTCAAGTCATTCTTTTATCCCACAATGAACAATAAGGAGTATTCCAATCTAAATTATAAACTTTTCTCAACCCTCGTCAATGGTTTCATATTCCAATCACCGAAAATAACCCCCAAAATCACCCAATCTAATTACCGTTATAATAATCAGGTTTAGTCCCACTATTACCAAAAAAATCTAGTTCGGTGTTTTTTCTCCGAGCAGAGGAGATGAAAGCAGCAAATTTAGCCTCATGACCAACAATCGTCGCAATCTCGTCATTCTCTTCTTTACAATGGTCGTGGTCATGATGGGCTTTGGCATGATTATTCCTATCCTGCCATTCTTTATCATCGAATTTGGTGCTGGCGGTAGTGCCATGGGTTTATTGATGGCCTCCTACGCCATCATGCAGTTTATTTTCTCCCCCATCTGGGGAACAGTCTCCGATCGCATCGGTAGAAAACCCGTCTTGATGCTTGGCGTGTTGGGTTTTGGATTGACTCAATTGCTTTTTGGATTCTCATCTGCGTTGTGGATGCTGCTCGGTTCCCGCCTCCTGGCCGGGATACTCTCATCTGCGACATTACCAACCGCGATGGCCTACATCGGTGACAGTACCAGCGAGAGAGATCGTGGTGGCGGCATGGGCATCATCGGTGCTGCCATGGGTGTCGGTATGGTACTTGGTCCGGGGATTGCCGGTTGGTTGGCTGAGATATCTCTTTCGACGCCATTTTTCTTTGCTGCTGGTTTATCTCTTGTCTCACTAATACTTATCTATTTGTTTCTCCCCGAATCTTTGCCTCCGGAAAAGCGAGAACTGAGCGGTGGGAAAATTCAAGGCCCACAGCTGCGAGAATTATGGGGTGCCCTGTTCAGTCCCATTGGCTTGCTGCTCCTTATGTCTTTCCTGGTCAGTTTTGGATTGACCAACTTCGAGATCGTCTTCGGCCTTTACGCGGTTGAAACACATGGGTTTGGACCACGACAGGTTGGTGGATTACTGACTTTCATCGGCGTCATATCTGCGATTGTTCAAGGAGGTCTTACTGGACCATTCACCAGGCGTTGGGGCGAGGTTGCAATCATCAAAACCTCCCTCCTTGGT
This sequence comes from uncultured Anaerolineales bacterium, assembly GCA_937968125.1. Taxonomy (GTDB): domain Bacteria; phylum Chloroflexota; class Anaerolineae; order Anaerolineales; family UBA4823; genus PFL25. The sequence goes on from CALBUI010000335.1 coordinate 13,219, forward strand.
AGTGCGTTTGGTTTCGCTATGATGGTCATGGCCCAATCCTTTATCGCCGTCCTGTTAACCATGGGTTTCTTTATTATCAGTAATGCCATGTTGCGTCCCGCAGTCTCCGCGCTGATCTCCCGCCGTGCTACGGGGGGTCAAGGTATCGCTATGGGCTTGAACAATTCGTTTATGAGCTTGGGACGCAGTGTCGGACCGCTTTGGGCGGGATTTGCGTACGATATCAACAGCACTTACCCATACTGGTCGGGTTCAGTGATCATGTTTATTGGATTCATCATCAGCATGAGACGATTAAAACCTGATCCAGCTCATCGTCCTTTTGACCAAGAGATTGCTCCAATCCACGAGTAAGCCATTTCCTTCTACCTCAGATATGTATTTTTTGGCTCCCCAAATTTAAAAGGGTTCGATTACTGTATTATCAAAAACAGCATGGCTGACCAGTCCGTAATTCGCGTAATCGTCGTAGATGACCACGATATGGTGCGTCGTGGATTGGCAGCCTACTTAAATACTCACCCGGATATTGCCTTTGTCGGTGAAGCTGGTGATGGTTTGGAAGCCTTGGATTTGTGCCAGCAGCTGCAGCCGGACGTGGTGCTGATGGATTTAATGATGCCTGAGATGGGAGGCATCGAAGCAACCAGAAAAATTCGTGCTCGGTATCCACAAACACAGGTGATTGCCCTGACCAGTTTCCGAGAAAAGCAATTGGTCGAGAGTGCCATCCAGGCTGGAGCGATCAGCTATCTTCTCAAGAAGGTCACCGGGGATGACCTCGCTGCCGCGATTCGATCAGCGCATATCGGCCAGAGCACGCTCTCTCCTGAGGTGACCCAAGAAATTATCAAATCTGAGCCGGGCCCAAAGGTAGGGCATGATTTAACACCGAGGGAACATGAAGTATTGGCCTTGATGGTGGAGGGAATGACCAATCCAGAAATTGCCGATCGGCTGACGATCAGCCGGGCGACGGCAACTTCACATGTCAGCCATATCCTTCACAAATTAGGCGTATCAAACCGGGCTGAAGCGATTGTGCTGGCAGTTCGCAGCAATATCGTCGACTAATTCATTAAATATCATACACCTGTATGATATAAAAACTCTCCGGTAGGCCGATGCGACCGGAGAGTTAATCGTGTATCCTTTCTGCTAAGGAATAATCTTAGATTGCAATCATATCCCCCTTTAATAAGAGCCGGTGGTTCTGGGGTTCCACTGGCTCTTATTTGCTTTTAAAAAGCCCAAATTAGTTGACATCTTTCAAGATTTGTTTGAAAGTTAACTCGCGTAATTAATCCTCCCGGTAGTCATTGATCTTCATCAAATCAAATTTATCGAATTTAAAGGTAAAGCTGCCCACATCACAGACATAGTCCAGATATTTTGGAAATGCCCGGTTGAAGCGCGTACGGGCTTTATCCCATTCGTTAGTGTTTTGTTGCCTCTCGGCCAACCCGGTCGACTTCTTGCAGTACCACTTTTGTAAATACCGAAAATACTTTTTCTCTTCATCTTTATCCGGTTGGGGGTCTGCCAGGATGAAGAGCAAATATCGCTCTGCGAAGGGTTTATACTCATCGTTTTCCTGTTGATCCCCGGCAAATATATCCCTGATTTGTTTTCTCACTTCCGAGTATTGGGGCTTACTTGAGGAGAATATAAACTCATCAACATCACCCGTATTCTCATCAGTGATTGTTATTTTAGTATGATAGACCCCTTTGCCGAATGATTTCTGGTGGTTTAAATTTCTTGAACTCTCAAACATTATCCTATCCCTTTAGTCTCCTTCGCCAGAATGAGTAACAACAATTACATCATTATAATTCAACCCAAAAACGTGGATCAACGAATCCTTCATTGATTTACCGATTTTCTAGAGGTTTTTGACCTTTTAGTATACCTGATGGATATTCGAACGGCGGAACGAAGGTAATGCAATCAATGAAGTTTTGTCGAACTTCCAAACACAACACATCAACGAAAAAGCAAAAACAGCATAATTTCTTTCCAAATTTCCACACCATAGGTTCTTAGATTATTCAAGAACAACAATTTGCTCCGCCACTGACATAATATTCCTGGATTTGAATGTATAATCCAATCTAACTTCCAAACTTTTCTCGTGCAATTCCAAATAGGGGGTATTGAAATTTCGGTACTCACTAGTGGTTAGCATGATTTCCATGATGCCGAATCAGTAAATTGGATGTAATCAGATGGCTGAGTATTGACAACCAAAAGGAGGCACAAAATATATACTATCCAGGGAATTGATGTCAGCAAATGGCAGGGGATAATGGATTGGGAAACCGCCCTGTCTGCAGGTATTCGCTTTACATTTATCAAGGCTGGTGGCGCTTCGAACTACGGCAGCTATGCCGACCCACAATTTGAACGAAATTCCGCTGAGTGTGCTGCCCTCTCGATCCCAGCTGGGTACTACTGGTATTTCTATCCAACGATTGATCCTGTTGCGCAAGCGGATTACTTCTGGAACCTGGTTGAGGGCAAACCTCGCAACTTACCTCTAGTGTTGGATCTAGAAAACTCAACCGACGTCTCACCAAAAAAGCTTACCAACCGGGCCGGAGCTTTCACGAAGAGGCTGTTTGAGCTCAGCGCACAATACCCAATGTTGTATTCGAGGTCGACTTTTCTTCACGAGAATACAGTCTATGCGGATTTTTGGTCCCAGATGGACCTCTGGATCGCTCGCTACACTGTAAAACGAAAACCATGGACGAATCCCGGAGATCCAAGCATCGTCACCCCACCCTATTGGGATGACTGGTTATTCTGGCAGTATTCAAATGGGGGTAATGGCCTTGGACCTGACTATGGTGCCGAGTCCAAGTCGATAGATCTGAATTACTTCAATGGTGATGAGTTAGCATTTTCTCTCTATGCTGGTCTGGTTCCAGAGGAAATCCAAGTTGGGATAATACCCATTGAAACTGTAGAAATTCTGGCCACAGTATTGAATATCCGTTCCTTACCGGACGAAAACAGTAATGACTTAGGAAATTTGCTCAAAGGCTGTGTCCTACCCGTGACCGAAACCCAGGGTGATTGGAAGAGAATCGAGGGCTGGATTCACGGAGAATATACGAAGAAGGCGTAAATCGCTATTTCTCCCTGGTGAGGTA
>CALBUI010000336.1 GCA_937968125.1 uncultured Anaerolineales bacterium
GATATGAATGAAGAAACAAACACTTCTTCTCAGTTTGGTTATTGTATGCTCATTTATTGTGTCGGCCTGCAGTGAAGTAGCAACTGACTGCAACCAGGAAGAGGTAATTGCTGCGGTCGATCAACTGGATTCGTTCTTATCAAAATTCAATGATCAGGTTGAACTTGTCAGCAGTACGGAGAAATCGGCATTACCGGACCTGATTTCGGAATTGGAAGCTGTTCTCCAAGAGGTGCAGGTCTCAGAAGTGCCAAACTGCATCCAGCTAGTTAAAGACAAACTCATCCAGTATATGGCCACGATGAATGATGGACTGCAGTTGTATGCTACAGATAATCCCGAGAGCGAGGTTTTTGAAAAGATTGAACAGGCAACGGATTTGATGGGAGAATACATTATCGCCTCCTTGGAAGCCAGAGTTGGTACTCCGACTCCACAGCCATGAATCAAAAATGGTTTTGGATAATGATTGCATTTTCTACTGAGATATCAGCTCCAACAGCGGAACCGGTTGAATACAGAATTGTCGTTGATTGCCAATCATTCAAAATTAATGTATAAGTAGTAACTACACAGGAATTCACAGTTATCCCGCGGGTGAACTTTGTTGGGATTTACTGCAGAAATTATTAATTTCAGGAAGTGATGGACTCTCTACTCCTATTGTTTATAGCACTTTTGGTTGGATTTGTTCTTGGTGGACTGGCTTGGCACCTCTGGGGAAGAAAGCGGGCAGTGGAGGATCAAGTCTCGTCAATAGAAGAGCAAACTGCAACGGACGAGTCTCTCCAGCTCAGATTAGATGAGTTGACTGTTTTACACGCCATCGCAACGGTTGGGGCTGAGGCTACCGACGAGGATGTATTGATCGATCGAGCGACACAAATCATCGGTGAGAGTTTTTACCCCAATAATTTCGGTGTTCTGATGGTTGATGATTCCGGGGAGAAGATGCAAACCCACCCTTCTTACCGGGAACACGGTGATCTAAAAGGGCCAAAATGGGTCCCTATAGGAGAAGGGATCACCGGGCGGGTAGCCCTTAGTGGTGAGCCGATGCGGGTAGATGATGTGCGCCAGGAACAAAACTACATCGAAGTTGATACCACAACTCGTTCAGAGCTGTGCGTTCCCTTAAAAATTGGTGAACGTGTGATTGGGGTGTTGAATGCTGAAAGGGAGCAAATTGGGGGATTCACGGATTCCGACGAGCAATTATTGTTAACCATTGCAGGTCAGCTGGCGACAGCCATCGATCGATTGCGAGCCGAGTCAGCAGTTCACCGCCGTGCTGGACAGCTCTCCATCCTATCCAGCATCAGCCAGGAGGTTGTGGCCAGCTTAATTCCAGAGAGAGTTTATGCCGCGATTCACCGGGCTGCTGCACAATTGCTGCATATTGATGCGTTCCTGATCGTCTTGCAAGATGAAGATCAAGAAGAATTCATTCCCGTATATATTATGGATACGAGCGGGCCGGTAAACACGGACACAGGGTTTCCGTACCAACAACTCAGCGAACATATTGCACAGTCTGGAGAATCAATAATTCTCAAAGGTCGTGAAGATATGGCTGGCTTGGGGATAAAAACCGACTCGGGTTCAGAAGTTGATCAATCCATCCTTGCTGTCCCTTTAAGATTGGGGGGGAACATGTTTGGGATGCTGTCCTGTCAAAATTATCGCCCAGGACAGTACTCCACCGAAGATTTGGAAATCTTGAATACTCTGGCAAATCAAGCTGCAATCGCCATTGAGAATGCCAGGTTGTTCGAAGAGACACAGCATAGGCTGGCCGAACTTACCTTCTTAAGCCAAATCATCGCCATAACAGCGACTGAGAATGACTTGTCAGTAGCATTGAATTTGATCTGCTCTGAATTAGCCCAATTCCTCCAGGTTTCGGAAGTGAGCTTTGCCCTGCTGAATTCTCAGCTCACGATGGCTCAAGTTATCGCAGAGTATCATGATACCGGCCGTCCCGATATTCTTGGTAAGCAGATTCCGATAATTGGTAATCCAGTGATGACAACAATCCTGGAGAGCAGCGCACCAGTGATGACTGGGGATGCTCATAATGATCCTTTGCTGGTTGGCATGCAAGAAGAACTTTCCGAACGTGAAGTTGCCTCATTATTACTTGTCCCGATAATATTTGGAAAAGAGGTTGTAGGATCCTTAGAGATCGTTTCGCAGATCAGCAGGCAATTCACCAATGCGGAGATATCCCTGGTGCAGAAAGTTGCCAGCCAGGTAGGACAGGTTTTAGAACGGCTAGGCTTGTTTGCCGCGACGCGCGAGCAGGCAGAGCGCATGGCCCACTTGGCAACCATTAGTGAGGGTCTCAACCGTCCTTTAACCCCGGATGAAGTGATCGACAGTATTGGTAAGGGAGCTATGGTTTTAGCGAAAGCTGACCGGGCGGCGCTTTATTTGCGGCAGGACAACGAGGAAGTTTCCGCGCCCTGGCATGAAAATCTATCAGCAGATTATGTTGGCAAAGTGACCGCCAAGTTTGAAGAATTGCCGGGAGGAATACTCTTCAGGAGCTCCGAACCTGTATTGATCTCTGATATAGACCAGCTGCCGGAAGAATCTTTATTGAAGGGAATTGGGTTGAATGAAGGATTTCGAGGCGTGGATTTATGGCCTCTAGTTTACAAGGATGATGTGGTCGCGGCCATCGGTTGTTACTTTGATGAACCTCATGTAGGATCAGACGCTGAACAAGAGGTCATGCTTACTTTTGCGCGCCAGGCAGCGGTGGCATTAGTGAATGCGCGCCTGTTTGATGAAACCAGGCGCAGAACGGCGCATTTAGAAGCCCTAAATGCGATTATTACCGAGGTAACAGCGGCTGCAGATTTGGAGCATCTCCTCAGGATAACCCTTGAACATACCTTAAGCGCTCTAGGATTGAGTATCGGTGGTATCTGGGTTGGGGAGCAGCGCATATGGCAAGAGATGCCGGCCAGTATCGGCGCTATATTTGAACAGGTGGTTGAGTCTGGTAACTCAACTGCGATAACCATTGAAGATTGGCAAGCCCTGATTGATGGAGATCAATTCTACACGTTCCAGGAGCAGTTAATCGCACATGGATTGCGCGCCTCTCTCACGGTTCCACTGATCTCTGAGGGACGGCGAATCGGTGGATTGAGTTTTGTTTCCCGGCAATCCAGGACTTGGTTGGAGGAAGAGATTGCGCTGGTAGAAGGGGTTGCCAGGCAATTGGGGGGAGCAGTTGAACGCATTGCGCTGCTGGAAAGAATTCAAGAGAATGCCCAACAGGTTCAGCATATCATCGATACTGTCCCTGAAGGTGTAATCCTTCTGGATGAGAATAGACAGGTTGTACTTGCTAATCCAGTCGCCCAAACTTACCTGATTAACCTGGCCCAGTTCGCCCCTGGGGATACCCTCAGCCACCTGGGTCATAAACCACTTGAAGATCTGTTGAAAAAGGAGATCCAGGATCTGTGGTATGAGCTGGAGATTCCTGGACCTCCTCGCCAGGTTTTTGAAGTAGGGGCGCAGCCCCTAGAGAAGGACGATGACTCTGGAGGTTGGGTCGTAGTTATTCGCGAAGTGACCCAAGAGCGGGAAACTCAAACGCGCATCCAAATGCAGGACCGGCTGGCAACTGTAGGCCAGCTGGCGGCAGGAATCGCCCACGACTTCAACAATATCCTGGCTGCGATTGTGGTCTATGCAGATTTGCTGCGGCGTGATCCTAATTTAATGTCTGGCAGCCAGGAACGACTGAACATTATTCAGCAGCAGGTACAACGTGCG
>CALBUI010000337.1 GCA_937968125.1 uncultured Anaerolineales bacterium
AAGATCGTAATGAGCCAAGGCCCCAATCTTTGGCCATCTCGGCTACTGGTAGTTGTTTTCCCTCTGTCAATTTCGCTCTCAATCTTGCTAAACTTTCCACAGGATCCAACCTCTCATCCAACGGGCAGGTGCTTTGGTGGCAGTTTGGGCAAACATAATATGCACGCCTGTAGCGCAATAGCCCAAATTGTGTTTGGACAAAACCGATCCGTTTTGAGACATAGTTTGCGAAATCTCCGCATTCACAGCAGCGGACCTGAGATTTTGGATGGGTTTCTTCGCAGCTCTCGAGCCATTGCCGGAGAATATTGCGGCCCATCTGCACCGTAATGGATTCCAGATCACAAAAATTTACGAGATCAGATTTAGGGAAATTATCGCCTTCTAAATTTGTGGTGAAATTGCTGATATTGTTCATTTGATTCTCCGTTTCAACTGATAAGGTATCTAACCAGCTCCTCTTATGGTTCAAGTCTAACAAATCAGCGTTGGTGACCGTTTATTAATCGTTTGTCCGCAATCAGGTGAAATTAGCTGGCACACATACCTGAAGTCTTCAGGCTCAATAAATATTATTTTCACAGGAATAAACTCCATTGCAAGGTTTGGGAAAGGAATGCTCATGATTTCGAATGGTATACTTTTCTCGGTGGATTATTGAATAAATACTGTCCTTTTCGTTCAATTCCTAGATTCGTTTCAAATCAGAATATATGCTTGAAGCCAGATTTTTAGGTAAGTTCGATATTCGCAGCGATGGGGAATCCATCGAGCTACCTGCCCGGAAAGCGCAATCATTATTGGCGTATTTAATGATGACGCCGGGCACCATGCACCGGCGGGAGCAGTTAGCAGGGTATCTTTGGCCAGAATCTGACGAGGCTAGTGCACGGAGCAGACTGCGCTACGCGTTATGGCAGCTGCGGAAAGCCATTGGGAAGGAATATTTTTTAGCTGACAAAATCTCAATCGCCTTCAATCAAGAGATGGAATACTGGCTTGATTGTGACTCGTTCCAAGTAGGAGAGCTCAAAAGCATGACAACAGATGCTCTGGCGCTTGAATTAATGGTTTACAAGGGGGAGTTCTTGCCTGGATTTTATGAGGATTGGGTATTATTGACCCGCGATCGGCTGCATGCTACTTATGAGCGAAGGATGATCGTTCTCCTTGGGGGTTTAAGTGCTGAAAAACACTGGGCAGAGGTCCTTGAGTGGGCTGAACGCTGGATTTCCGTTGGGGCGCCCTCTGAACCGGCATACCAGGCGTTGATGGTGGCACACGCTCAGTTGGGGGATAAGGCAGGAGCAACCAATGCCTACCAGCGATGTCGCCGATCGCTTGATGAACAGCTTGGCGTTGAACCCGCCGAGCTGACCGAACAAATTTATCAGCTGATCTTAAACAGTGAAATTCCTGAAGCTTCTCTTATCTTCCCTCAATCCTCGTTACCGATACCTTCGATGGCAGCTCAGCCTGCTCATACCTCCTTGCCGGCTTCTGATCATCCGGTATTTGTCACTCGTGAATCAGAACTATCCTGGTTAGACCACAAGCTTGAAAAAGCCCTCGGTGGACAAGGGCAAGTGGCATTTGTAGTTGGGGATGCCGGTCAGGGGAAGACAACCTTATTGCGTGAGTTCAGCCAGCGAGCCCAGCAATTGCATGGCGCCTTAATTGTTGCAAAAGGATCCAACGAAGCATATACGGGAATCGGAGATCCCTACTTGCCTTTTCGCGAGGTAATCGCTTTACTTACTGGGGATGTGGAACTGGGACAATCCAGTGGGGCGATCGACCAGGAAAACGCTGGGCGACTTTGGAAATTGATCCCAGAAACCTCAGCTGCCCTAGTGAATTATGGACCTGATTTGATTGACAGCTTTATACCTGGGGAAGCCCTCTTGAGGCGCGCTTCAGCTTTTGGATCTGGAAAATCAGCTTGGCTGAAGAATTTGAATTATGAAGTAGACCGAAGGAAAAACAGGCCCGTTCCCCTCAATATTGACCACGGGGATTCAAAGCAAGATCTTTTTGAGCAGTACACAAAGGTATTGCAGGAACTGGCGGGGAATTACCCAATTTTATTGATCCTGGATGATCTGCAGTGGGCAGATCTAGGGACAATCAGCCTTCTTTTTCACCTGGCTCGCCGTATTGAAGGTCATCGACTCTTGATCTTGGGAGCTTTCCGACAGGATGACATCGCTCAATATCGGGATGATTTACAACACCCCTTAGTTGAAGTTTTGGCGGAGTTGAAACGGATATTTGGCGATACGCAGATAGACCTGGATCAAGCGAGTAAGAGTGAAGGGCGTATCTTTATCGATAAATATCTCGATACAGAACCGAATAACCTGGATGATGAGTTTCGCCAGGCATTATTCTTACTAACCGCTGGTCACCCGCTATTTACTGTAGAGCTCTTGCGCCAGATGCAAGATCAAGGGGATATCTATAAGGATGAGCAGGATAGGTGGGAAAAGGATCCTGGGCTTGATTGGGGGATCCTGCCAGCCAAGGTTGAAGCAGTGATCGAGCGCAGGGTTGGTCGCTTACCAGCGGCGCTGCGGGAAATTATTAACATTGGCAGTGTGGAAGGCGAGGAATTTACTGCCGAATTGATCGCGAAAATTTTGAATCAAGAGGAGATCGATATTGTCCGCCAGTTGAGCCAGGAACTGGACAAGCAGCATAGGCTGATCGAAGCGAGAGGTATAAAAAACGTTGGAGACCAGCGATTCTCAATCTATGGCTTCCGCCACATCCTGTTTCAGAAATTCATCTATGGGGATCTCGACCTGGTGGAACGCGCCCATCTCCACCAGAGAGTTGGCGATGGTTTGGAAAAAATATATGGGGAACACAAGGCGGAGATAGTCAGACAGCTGGCTAGGCAGTATGAACAAGCTGGGGTGATGGAAAAGACGATCGATTATCTGTTAATGACAGGCAATCAGGCGAAACGAGTTTCTGCAAATGAGCAGGCGGTTGCCTTCCTCACCAAGGGATTAGATCTGCTCAAAGACCAACCTGGAGGCAGTCGACGCGACGAAAAAGAACTTGCCCTGCAGATCGCTTTAGGTGCTCCAATGGTGGCAACTTTGGGGTATGCGTCTAAAGACGTTGAGCGAACCTTTGAACGTGCCAGAGAACTTTGTGAGCGCACTGGTGATAGTAAGCAGCTTGCTCCGGCGTTATGGGGATTGTGTTCTTTTTACCAGGTGAGAGGGAGACATACCACGGCTTATGAGATGGCACAGCAGATTCTAGTAATTGCTGAAGATGTAGAAGACACCGATCTCATGTTATTAGCCCATTGGATGCTTGGGACCACCCTTACCCATCTGGGTGAATTTTCTTCGGCAAGAGAAAATCTTGAGCAGGCGTTGATGAGATATGAAGAAAGCCCTGAGAAAAAACTTACTTACGCATACGGTCAAAACCCTGCCGTTACCTGCTTAAATTACCTGGCGATCAATTTATGGGTCCTAGGATACCTGGAGGCAGCATCGGAGAAATGCGAGCAAGCGATTTCTGTAGCCAAAGGTTTAGATCATCCCTATAGCCAGGCTTTTGCCCATGGGATGGCAGCTTTGTTTCATGCAATAAAGAAAGATGCAGGCAGCACGTTAGACCATAGTGAAGAGACATTAAGATTAGCGAAGGAATCTAATTTTCCATTCTTCCTCGCACTGGGATTAGTTTTGCGCGGATGGGTAAGGGCAAAATCAGGTAAAGCTGGCTTAGGAATCAAACTGATGCAGCGTGGGATTGAAGGCATGCAGTTGATTGGTACGGAGCTTGGAGGACCATTTTTCTCATCACTGATGGCCGAGGGTTACGAGGAAAGCCGCGAATTCATTACTGCATTAGAAGTGGTCGAAGATGGATTGGAAAAGGCAAATGCCACCCAAGAACAGTGGTCCGAATTTGACTTATGCTTGTTGAAAGGCAGCTTGCTCAGGAATATTAATGGGGGAGATTATGCGGATTCGTTGTCCTGGTACCAAAAGGCGATGGAGGTAGCCCACCGGCAAGATGCGAAATCATATGAACTGCAGGTAGCCATGACCCAGGTCAGGCATAGTGAAGGGCCAGAGCAGTTGGAAGTTGCGCGGGCTGACCTGGCAAAGATTTTGGATTGGTTTTCGAGGGAATCAGATAGCGACCTGCTGCGGGAAGCAAAAGAACTGCTAAAAATCACCGCGCATGAGAATAATTCCTGACCTACGTTCCTGATTGATTATTTACACCAATCGATTACTTTTTCTTAATCTGCTTGAGGTGAGAAAACCTTTAGCGCTGTGTCCAGCTGCTGGATGAAACTTTCGCAACGTTCGATTTCCTGAAATGAACTTTTAAGGGTCTCATAATCTTCGTGGGAGGCGCTGTCCTCTGGTGAAACGAGCAGCCTGGCGACTAGTATATAGCCCTGGTTGAGCATTTCATCAGCTTGCGAACCTGCTTGCCTGGCAAATTTCATACCCTCTTCAAAGGATGCAATTGCCTGGTCATAGGCGCCATCTTCGAGGTGGTAAGCGCCAACCATCCAATGCGCCCGGCTGGCCGGCAGGTCGCCGCGTTCAAGTTCGATCGCCAGCCTTAAATTTACCCGGGGGGCGTCAAAACCTGCTTCGTGGTCTGACTGAGTAATGAAAATGCCCGGTTCGTCCCAACCAGACCAGGCATTAGAGGCAAAATCGTACGCGCAACCCTTGGCGCCACTGCGTAGTTTATATGCCAGTTCTGGATCAGTTTGGTCGTTAAGCAAGGCCGACTGAAGTCCGAAATGGGTGCCGGCGCGGGCAAATGCCAGTGCCCCAACCAGATCTTTCTCCTGCCAGTCTTTATGTTTCATCACTCCGACCAGGGCAGCTAATGCCATTTCTGGGTCATCTATTGCGCATAGGTATATGATGGCGGCGAATGAATCAGCTTCAGAATACCTTCAACTGCCGAGGCAGTTAGTTTTTCGACATCCATATCCAACTCCTTGAATAATTGAGAAAATTGACTAGCTCAGTTGATGGCATCTGACACTCCTCGAGTAGGGATAATAACCCTACCACAGTGTCTTCCTAACTTTAAGGGAGTCTGATAAATTGTATTCGTGCCGTAGCTAGATTTTATCTGCTATGCAAAACAGGTTCCTTGTTCTATACTATTTTTATTAATTTAGTCCCACAAGGACGGAGGAAAAATGAAATACGGGTTATCGGTACCCCAGTTCGATGCTTTCGGGGATATCCATCGCCTGGTCGATCTGGCGCAGGAGGCTGAAGAGGTTGGCTGGGATGGGTTCTTCATTTGGGATCACATGTTATTTGACGATTTATGGCGGTCGGTGGTCGATCCCTGGGTCGCGATGGCTGCGATGGCCGTGCAGACGAAAACGATCAAGCTGGGTCCGATGGTAACCCCCCTGGCACGCCGCCGCCCGTGGAAATTAGCTCGTGAGGCGGTCTCGATCGACCATCTATCCAATGGACGGCTGATTATGGGTGTTGGTCTTGGCGCACCAGAACAATGGGAGTTCGGTTTTTTTGGTGAGGAAACAGATGCCAAAACCCGCGCCGGAAAACTGGATGAAAGCCTGGAGATATTCCAGGGACTGCTGAGCGGAGAGCTGTTTAGCTTCCAGGGCGAGTTTTACAAATTGGAGGAGATGCGCTTTCTGCCCAAGCCGGTGCAGGAACCTGGAATTCCAATTTGGGTTGGTGGCGTCTGGCCCAACAGACGGCCTATCTACCGTGCGGCGAGATACGATGGGTATTTCCCGGATGCGGTGGTCACTCCTCTTTCCCCACAAGATTGGGAGGTCGTCAAAGGCATCATTGCTGATCGCCGGGAGAAAGTTGGACATTTCGATCTGGTCCAGTACGGCGTCACGCCGGGAGCCGATCGTTCGATGGGAGCTGCGATTGTGGCACCTTACCAGGAGGTTGGGGCTACCTGGTGGATAGAAGGAATCAGCCCCTTCGATTATGGTTTTGATCGGATGGATCCCTGGACGCCTGAAATCGTTGAGAATTTAGTGCTGCGAGTTCGACAGGGTCCACCGGTACCTGAGTAATTTTCGATTTTCCTAACATCTATCACTGGTTAAACTAATGGGTGACAGGATGGCTATATGGATCTAGAGGCGGACGGAATCGTTGCGGCATACTTGGAGTTGATGGATTACCAGCGAGCAGAATTATTCACTGTTCTGGATGGTATCAGCGAGGAAATGCTTTGGCAGCGCCCCTCTGAAGATGAGTGGTCGATCGGTGAGAATCTGGATCATTTAAGGGTGATAAATTCAAGCTCCCTGACAATGTTTAAAATTACCTGGGCGCTGCTGCTTCCGTGGGCAAAATTGCGTTTCGACAAGCCGTATCAAACTGATATCGATAATGTTTATAAGAGACCTGGATTTCCATTAAACACTGGATGGATTTGGTCACCGAAGTATAAGCCTGGGAGGCCAACCACTTTGGAGGTGCTGCAAAACAACCTGGCGAAGGTCCACCTTGAGGTGAGAGAGTTCTACACCGGAAAAGATGAGGATTACCTGGGTCACGCCAGCCTCTACGATCCGGCCATGGGTTGGTTGAACCTGGTCCTTGCACTAAGAGTGGGTTTGTATCATGATGAGCTGCATGTTGAGCAGATTCAAGATGTTTTGGAGCGAATTGATAGTTGAAACTTATGATCAAGGAAGTTGGAAATGATTGAAGGAAAATCGAAGATGGGAAGTATTGCTGAAAGTGAACCTGAAGCAGGGGAACAAGAAGAATTCTCCTACTTCAGGGTTCAGTCACGGTGGGGTGCAACCAAGCATATGGGCGGCTTCAAAGCCACCCAGTCGCTGTTGGAGATGTGCCAGATCACTCCCGGGAAGCGAGTCCTGGAGGTTGGATGTGGGGTTGGGATGACCTCCTGGCGCTTGGCAAAGGAATATGGCTGTACTGTTGTAGGAGTCGATCTATCTGAAGAGATGATCGCCTGGGCTGAAAAGCGCGCAATACGAGAAGGAGTCTCCGAACAAACTGAATTCAGGGTGGCGAATGCCGAACAGCTGCCGTTTGAGTACCAAGAATTTGATATAGTATTCTGTGAATCCGTGACAGCATTCCCAGAAGATAAGCAGAGAGCAGTCACTGAATATGCCCGGGTCACCAAACCCGGGGGCTACGTTGGCATGAATGAGGGAACCTGGATCAATTATCCCCCTCCTGAAGATCTGGTTCAATATCTCCAGCAGACGATGGAAAATGCTGTATTCTTAAACCATGATGGCTGGAAAAACCTGCTCGAGGAGGCCGGCTTAGAGGATATCCAGACGGTAATCCACGAGATGTCCATGCTGGAACAATGGAGAAACCAGATGAGCGGCCTCACCGCGGGGGATAGACGCGATACGTTCAAAGCATTTGGCAGTTTTTTTTCGCTTTATTTACACAATCCTGAATTCAGGAAATATACTCGTAAAATAAGGCCCCCAAGGAGCACGTTGCGTCAATTCTTCAAGTATTTGGGGTATGGTATATATGTAGGTCGGAAAGTATAATTAGACTTGAATTAGTTTTGACAATACCTTTACTTAACGCGAAGACGTATCAATTAACCTCTGGCGAACATAATCCACATAATTAAAAACTATGAATAAGGAGAACTGATCATGCTGGATGGCATCATTGCATTGGTAGCTGGGGGACTGCTGTTGTTCTTTGGGAAACGGCTCTTCTGGTTGGCCGCTGCCCTGGTCGCTTTCCTCTTTGGCTGGCAGCTGTTTGGAGATCTATTGGGGCCGATGTGGTCCTTGATTGTTGCAGTAATCTTGGGAATCATTTTTGCATGGTTGGCGATCAAGTTCATCAGGATTGCTGCATATATCGTCGGCTTCCTGGCCGGAGCAGCTGCTTTGCCGCTCCTGGCGGGAACATTTGGGGTTGATATGAGCGGATTAGTCCTGGCAATCATTGGCGGCGCGATTGGCCTTATCCTGGTGGCGGTCGCTTTTGATTGGGGTCTGATATTGATCACTGCCTGGGCAGGGGCGAGCGCAGTTACCTTTGCCCTTCAAAATTGGGTGTCTTGGGGAGATTCTTTCAGCACTATCGTGTTCCTGGTGTTGATGATCGTCGGGGTTTTATGGCAGGCTTCTCGTAAACGCAAAGGTTAATTATCGGTGGTATGATCGACCGAAAAATATGGAGGATATTGACGAATGAGTGAATTGATTGCATTTGTATATGATAATGAAGGTGGAGCAAAGTCATTGGAGGCAGAGCTGCTGGACGCTCAATCAGAACAAAAAATTAATGTGGGCGATGCGGCGCTGATCCTGCGGCAGCAAGATGGCAGGGCGGTGCTCAGCCACGCAACAAATCTGGTAGGCCGCGGCTCTATGGGTGGCATGTTTTGGGGATTCATCCTCGCCCTGGTGTTCTGGGCGAGATGGTGGGGGCTATCTGTAGGTGGGGCGCTCGGAGACTTAGGTCTGGAGGATGATTTTGTTAAAGACTTGGGTGATAGTGTTGGTAAAGGTCACTCAGCATTAGTTGCCTTGGTTGATGATGATATGGTTGTTGCTGTTTTGAATGTAGCAGACAGCTCTAATCCCCAGGTGATGCGCACATCCTTCTCTGCGCAGGATGAGCAAGTGTTGAAAACTGTTTTCCAGACGACCCGGGAGTAACAACACGAAACAATACTAATTGTGGAATTTGATCTTTGATCATAAAGATATATCGAAATAGACGGTGAGTGTAACATCTCGCCGTTTTTGATTCACACCTAATTTTGCCTACCATTGACGAGCAATTCTGTAGGGGATAATATGGTTGATAACAAGGTTCCACATTGAGGCAAGTTGTGGCAGTATGAACAACTCACGGGTAGATTACGATCAACTGGCAGAAACATTCGATCACAGATATCCACCTGACCAAATTTCTGAATCGGGGTTGGCTTTGCAGAAAATAGTTGCTGAAGCGAATGCCAGGCGGATTTTTGAGGTGGGATGTGGTACTGGTCACTGGTTGGAATTACTTTATTCGCCCGAGCGGATTCTCTTGGGAGTGGATTACTCCAGAGGCATGTTGGCCCAGGCCCAGGAGAAAGGTGTCCCTGCGAATCTTGTGCAGGGGGCTGCCAGGCAGCTGCCTGTAAAATCTGGAGAGTTTGATTTCGTTTACTGCGTCAATGCATTGCATCATTTTGCCTCACCCAAAACTTTCATCGATGAAGCTTACCGGGCACTTGCTCCGGGAGGAATATTGGCAATCCTGGGCTCGAATTTCCTTGCTGGTAAAGAGAATTGGTATATCTACCAATATTTCGATGGGGTATATGAAGCCGATCTAAACCGCTTTCCACCCTGGGAGGAGGTAACAAATTGGCTTAAGCAGACCGGCTTCAAAATCCGTGGATTGGATGAGGTGGAGCACATTCAGGAGTATAACCATGGGCCAGAAGTGCTGAGCGATTCATTCATACAAAAACATGCCTGCTCACAACTGGCTATGTTAAGTGATGCGGCTTACCAAAATGGATTAAGCAAGATCAAATCTGACCTGGAGCTGGCAGAGAATGATGGCAGGGAGATTGTGTTTAAGACCGAGATAGCGATCATGATGCTTTCCGGCAGGAAACCTGTTTAATTCTTGACTGGGAAGTCAAATCTAAAGAGGGCATTTTGTTGAAGGAGGGTGATTGAATGGCAGGTGTTCCAATTCTGGACACGGCTCGTTGGTACGATCCGATATTTGCAGGCGTACTTGGAGGTATCAGAGAGCTGGCGACCAGGATGGCGCCATCCGGTCAGGGGATGAATATGCTGGATGTTGGCTGTGGGACGGGCAGACAGCTGGCCCATTATCAAGATAAGGGAGGTGAACTATTCGGAATTGACATCTCAACCCAGATGCTGAATGTGGCGAAATCCAATTTGAAAGGTGAGGTGGGACTTGTAAATGGAGATGCACTCCAGCTGCCTTACTCAATGGCAACCTTTGATCTGGTAACCTCATCACTATTCCTACACCAACTGAGTGCAGAAAAGCGTTTGATTGTGCTTGATGAAATAATTAGGGTGCTCAAACCCGATGGCCAGATTTTACTGATCGATTTCCACCCGTATTCAACCCATACAATTATTGGAACGCTGACCTATCTTTCTATCGCCATCATCGAGTTTTTTGCTGGGTGGGAGCATTTTAGCAATTCCCGACAGTTCCTTTCCCACGGAGGTATTCCAAAACTCACATACGGCCAGGAGCTAGTTCTGCGGAAATCAAAAGTGGTTGGGAATGGGAACTTGGGGATCTATTTGCTGGGTTTAGACTGATAAGGTAGCCGAGGGATTCTAAACTTTTGATCTTGGTTCATGGCTTCCTGGACAGCACGATGAGGGCCATGTCATCCTGCCCGGGGGCACCTGCAGTGAAGCTATTAATCTCGTCCAAGATGACAACGAGTGTCTCTGAAGCGGTCTTTCCTCTTAGCCTGCTGATCGCTGACTGCAGCCCGGATTCACTGAAGTAATCCCCTTCGTTGTTGTGCGCTTTGAAAATACCATCCGTATACATGACCAGGGCGTCGCCGGGAGAAAATGTGATCATCTCCTGCTCCCAGGTAGCTTCCTCTGAAACACCCAAAGCCATTCCAGTGCTTTTCAATTCTTCAACTGCTTTCCCTTTGATATCCCCGATCAGTATTGGTGGTTTGTGACCGGCATTGACATATCGCAAGCGTCCGGTTTGAGGTTCTAAAATCCCGTAAAAAGCAGTCAAGAATAAACCTCCGCGCATATCGGTGAATATCCTCTCGTTTACCGAGCTGAGAGCTAAGGCGGGTAAGGTTGGAAAGCGGATGGCGTAAGTGCGGATCAGCGAACTGCACATGGCCATGAAGACAGCGGCACCGAGACCCTTGTCAGTCACATCTGCGATTAAGATGCCCCACTTGTCGTTGGCCAACGGAATGAAATCATAAAAATACCCAGAGGTCTCCCTGGCTGGTACCAGGCGAGAGGCGATCTCCCATCCATCTAAGGTGGGTGGATTTTCAGGCAAAATTCGTGATTGCAGCTTGCCAGCATTCTGCAATTCGTCAGTGGATTGTATACTGCTCACTTGTTGTCTATTTCTTCGCAGGCTATCAACAGCGGAGACGAGAACCCCGGCTAAAGCACTGCTGATTTTCGCCAGGTCGGCTATGTCCGGCGCGGTGTCACCAGACAGCAAACCAATGCCTCCAAGTGGTCCATCCTGATTGGTTCCTTGGATAGGAGTCAGCAACATGACTTCTCCCCAGGTTTGCACTCCACCCCAAGGCAATTCACTTCCCCGGAAAACGATTTTCTCAGCGCCAGATGCTTGCAGCCATTCCCATCCTAAATCTTGAATGGGAGCAGTTTCCTGGTATGGTGTGATGAAGAGGTCCTGGTCTGGAAAGATTCGTACCTGGATCTGGAAACCAGGGAAGAGACTTGGGAGGTATCTCTTGAGGGAGTCGGCAATACTGGTAGTGGAGATTTCATCACGGTATATCTCACCCTCGATCATAGAAATCTGTTCAGAGATGTGCAGAGTCTGCCTGGCCTCCTGGGCGATGGTTTGACCTCCCTTATGCACCTGGATGATAGCATCGATCAATTCTCGACCTTTGACATTCTTCAACAGGTAGCCGCGGGCGCCTGCATCCAGGGCGCCCTGGATCATTTCTTGTTCCGTGAAGCTGGTTAGCACTAATACCTGGATTTCAGGCCAGCGCTGGTGGATAGCGCGTGTGGCTTCGATTCCATCCATGCGCGGCATGATTAAATCCATTAAGACGACATCAGGCTGTGTTCTCTCGCAAAGCTCGATGGCCTCCAGCCCATCTTCAGCTTCACCAACCAGCTCTAATTGCTCGCTTGTGGTCAGCACAGCACTTAGCCCCCTGCGGACGATCGAGTGATCATCAACTAGTGCAACTCGGATTTGCTCAGCTTCACTCACCGGTTATCCTTTGTTCGGGTAGGAGAATATTTCCTATACTTATTTTACAAGAAAAAAGGGAGTAACACGGACAAAATCGAGCTCCTAGTGTTGCTCTGTTCCAGGTTCTGTTGATCAGGAATAACTCAGGTTTGTTTATTCCTTAGGAGCGATCAGCCGGTGGTTATCTTCTGGCGCAATTAAGCGCTGGATTTCGAAGATTGAAGATTAATCACGCACAAATTAGTTACAATTATTTATTCATATAACGTATTGCCATGTTTAGGTAGATCGAGTAAGCTGGCTCCGATTAAAAATATCCAAAATCTTTGGAGGCTTGAAGCAGGATGAGTTGTGGTGAGAAGAAAGCTAAGCAAGTGGTGCTCGCCAGGCATAGAGATCGCCTTGAGAGAGAAATTATAAAAATGCATGAGATTGACCGGCGCTTCTTTTGGATCCGGTTGGCGGTGCTGTTGGCAGGTGCGCTGGGATTCTTCATCGCGTTTCAATCCCGCCAATCTATCTGGCTGGTGTTGGCTGGGCTTACCTTCCTGGGGATTTTTTCACTGGTAGTTTATTTCAACCGGAGAGTCAAGCACAGTATTCTTCGCTTCAGCCTCTCGAAGAAGTATTTTGTTAACCAGCTCGCTCGGATGGGACTCGACTGGGATGGTATCCCTGAGGCACCTCGATATCCTCCCGATGAAAGACATCCCTTTGCCAGCGATCTCAACCTGACCGGGAGATATTCGCTGCACCAGCTGCTGAACACGGCCATCTCCAAAGGCGGCAGCTATCGACTCCAGGACTGGCTGTTAAAAGAAGTTCCAGAGCCAGACCAGGTCTTAGCAAGGCAAAGGGCAGTGCAGGAACTGCATAAACTTTCAGGATTTCGCAGTCGGCTGGCGTTGACCAGCAGCCTTGTCTCAGAGGAAGTTTGGGATGGAGAGGATTTGCTTCGCTGGTTAAAAGAGAATGTCGAGAAGGTCTCCCTTAGACCGCTTCTGCGACTCTTGAGCGTTCTGGCAGCTGCCAACATCATCCTATTCGTGCTCTTCATCTTAAACATAATTCCTGCCTGGTGGATGATCTCCCTGGCGATTTATGCAGGCGTATATCTTTATACCTACCGAAATGCGGGAGATGCCTTCGGGCAAGCCCAACACCTTTCTACGACCCTGGATAAGTTCCGTGCAGTCCTCATCTTCTTGGAGAATTATTCCTATCAACAAGACAGCCATCTCTACCAACTTTGCCGTTCTTTCTGGCAGGCTGGCCGGAAGCCTTCCAATTATTTGCGGCAAATATCGATCATCGCCTCCGCCTCCAGCATCAGCGGCAACCCGGTGGTGTGGCTCTTGATCAACGTATTAGTGCCATGGGACGTCTTCTTCGCTTATCAGCTGCAGCGATATAAGGAAAAAATGAAGAGTTTGCTGCCGCTATGGTTGGATGTGTGGTACGAGCTGGAAGCCCTCAATTCACTGGCAAATTTCTCCTACCTTAATCCTGATTACTCCTTTCCAAACATTATGGAGGATGATGCTCCCACAGGCAAGATATTTGAAAGCAAGGGAATTGGCCACCCATTGATACCGGGTGGGGAAAAAGTGTGCAACGATTTCACTCTGGAAATTGCTGGGGAAGTTGTGATTATCACCGGCTCAAATATGTCCGGGAAATCTACCTTCCTGCGCACTCTCGGGATCAATCTATGCCTGGCGTTTTCCGGTACGGTTGTGAATGCTGACCAGCTGGCGACCAGGTTCTTCAGACTGTTCTCTGTCATCCAGGTGACCGATTCATTGACAGATGGCATCAGTTATTTCTATGCAGAAGTGCGCCGCTTGAAATCCCTCCTGGATGCAATGGATATAGATCATGATCTGCAGGTGTTTTTCTTGATCGATGAAATATTCCGGGGGACGAACAACCGTGAGCGCCAGATCGGCTCACGAGCGTTTGTCAACTCGCTTGTGGGGAGCCAGGGCACTGGACTGATCTCTACTCATGACCTGGAGCTGGTTTTCATTGCAGACGATATCCCCAATGTGGTCAATTATCACTTCCAGGAAGAGGTCACCCAAGGGCGAATGAATTTTGACTATTTGCTGCGACCAGGTCCGAGCAAGACCACGAACGCTCTGCAGATTATGCAGATGGAGGGGCTGCCGGTCGATAAATCATCCTGAGAGAATTCCCCAAGTTACCTCAATCCTATTGACATCTGACCAATAAGTATATATATTGTATTCAGGACTATTACACTGATGCTGGAACTATAACGGTGGGTGTGTACATTCCAGATAGTGACATCGATGCTCCCCTCCGGTAGCCTTTTCAATTAAATCGTTGAGATGAGAACCACTCTTTAAGTTTTTGGATCCTGAAATTGTTCAAATTTTACCCCTGTTCTCACATTATGAGTCAACTGTGACTTGGTCACTTTTATTGTTTGCCGATCTACCATCGCTGCTCCACTGAATTAAGAAAATCTCAATGTATTCAACAAACTTGCCAACATATTTTCTGAGAGGTTATTCAATCATAAAGCTCACCATTGAAAAAATGGATAGATATGAGGTTTCCGGGTTGGCCGAGAGCTCAGCAAATATCAGCTTCACTAAAGTTTCTAAGGAGATCTAAAATGACTAGATCACGCTTTGTCCTTCTACTAGCATTCTTTTTTCTGCTGCTCCCCTTGGGTGCTTCTGCTGACCATACTCCTGATCCCTCCAGTGTAGCCATTGCCGGTAGTCTGCAATCGGAATTGGGCTGTCCCGGTGATTGGCAGCCGGAATGCGCGGCCACCGACCTGACTTTCGATGCTGAGGACGACGTGTGGCAGGCCACCTTCAACATTCCTGCTGGCAGCTGGGAGTATAAAGCCCCGCTCAACGATAGCTGGGATGAGAACTATGGGGCCGGTGGCGTCCAGGATTGACCTAACATCTCGCTCAGCCTCGGTGCGGCGACCGATGTTAAGTTCTATTACGACCACAAGTCGCACTGGATCACCGACAATGTGAACTCTACCATTGCCACCGTCGCCGGCAGCTTCCAATCTGAGATCGGCTGTTCTGGCGATTGGCAGCCCTGGTGTCTACGCTCGTGGATGCAAGATACCGAAGGTGATGGTGTCTACGAATTCGTGACCAACCAAATCCCCGGCGGCTCGTTTGAGTTCAAGGTCGCCCTTGACGAGGCGTGGGACACTTCCTACCCTGCCGCAAATGTGCCATTCACCACCACAGACAGTGATATGGTGACTTTCACATATGATTCGGCGACCAACACTGTAGATGTCATCGTTGATTCGGGCAATGGTTTAGAACCAGGCGACGAGGAACTTGTGCGTCCGGTACTGCAGCACCCCTTCCAGGATGAAGTGCTTTATTTTGCCATCCCTGATCGTTTTGAAAATGGCGATCCCGGAAACAACTGCGGCGATTATCCTGGGCCCTGCGTGGATAACGACACACAGGATAATGTGCTCACCCACGGGTTCCTGCCCAGCGACCGCGGGTACTATCATGGCGGTGACATAGCAGGTCTGAATGGGAAACTGGATTACCTGGAAAATATGGGTATAACGGCCGTCTGGGTAGGCCCAATTTATCTGAACAAGGCCGTGCAGCCGGATTCCGGCAATCTTTACGGACATTCGTCTGGTTATCACGGCTACTGGATTCTGGATTTCAATCAGGTTGATCCTCACCTGGGGAGCAATACAGAGTGGCAGGCCTTAATCGATGATGCCCACAGCCGGGGCATTAAGGTCTTCATGGATGTGGTCACCAACCACACTGCTGACGTGATCCAGTTGGAGGGCAACGCCGGCTATCGTAATAAGACTGACTTCCCATACCGGGACGTTAACGGCGATCCCTTCGACGACTCCGACTTCGCGTATTACGGACAACTGAATTACACCTTCCCAGAAGTTAACACCGACAGTTTTCCTTACAATCCGATCGTTCCGGCTGGCGAAGTGACTGCCAAGAATCCGGCCTGGCTGAACGATCCCTTGCTGTACCACAACCGGGGTGACAGCAGCTTCCAGGGCGAGAATTCCCTGTACGGTGATTTCTTTGGCCTGGACGATCTATGGTCGGAGCGTAAGGAAGTAGTGGATGGCATGATCGACATCTTCACCTTCTGGATTGAGAACTTCGGCGTAGATGGTTTCCGTATTGACACCACCAAGCACGCCAACATGGAATTCTGGCAGGTGTTTGGTCCAGACATCCTGGCCGCAGCCGAGGCAACTGGCGACGCTGAATTCTTCGCCTTTGGTGAGGTTTTCGACCAGCAGTTTGGTCCCCCCTTCTTGAGCGAGTTTTCAACCCGGGGCGAACTGCAGTCGACCATTGACTTCGCCTTCCAGCTGGCCGCCAGGGACTTTGCTTCCCAGGATGGCGCCACTGACAACCTGCGAGACTTCTTCACCCTGGACGACTACTACACGGACGACGATAGCAATGCTTATGCCATGCCGACCTTTGTCGGCAACCATGACATGGGGCGCATTGGCCATTTCTTGAATATCGATCAACCCGGGGCCGATGATGCCGAGCTCTTAGCCCGCTCCAAGCTGGCGCAGGCTTTGATGTTCTTTGCCCGCGGCCAGCCGGTCATCTATTACGGTGATGAACAGGGCTTCACCGGGGACGGGGGCGACAAGCTGGCCCGCCAGGATATGTTCCCCAGCCAGGTTCCTGAATACAATGATGATGACTTGATCGGCACAGACGCCACGACCGCCGACGATAACTTCGATCCCACCCACCCGATCTATCAGGCTTTGGCTGATTATGCTGGAACGTATCATGCTCACCAAGCCTTGCGCCGCGGAGCGCAGATCCATCGTTACAGCGAAGCTGGTCCCGGTATCTACGCTTTCTCCAGGATCGATCGTGATGAACAGGTCGAATATCTGGTGGTATTTAACAACGCGGAGGCGGCTGATTCAGCGGCTTTCGAAACCTTTTCACCGAGCACATCGTTCACCAACATCTACCCTGGCAGCGCTCCCCCGTTGACGTCTGACGGATCTGGGGAAGTGACCGTTGTTGTGCCGGCGCTCGATTTTGTCATCTACCGGGCTGACAGCGCTATCCCAGCCAGCCCATCCGCGCCCAGCATCTTGATCAGTAACCTGGTTAACGACCAGGAAGTAATCCTCCAAAAAGAAAACCAGGACGGCCACGATGTTGTGGAGCGAGTTGAAGTCGTGGCTGAATTGGGCAGTGATATCTATGCCGAGGTTACCTTTGCTGCCAGCGTTAACGGCGGCGACTATGTTCCCATTGGCACAGACGATAACCCGCCGTACCGGGTGTTCTATGATGCCACCTCCTTGCCGGAGGGAGCCACCGTTTCCTTCAAGGCTATCGTGAGTGACTTGAATGGCAATTTGAATGCGGCCAAAGTGACCGGGATCCTGCCTATTGTCCAAGAACCCGAACCACCAGTAGGTGGCGCCACCTATGCTGTCATCCACTACTTCCGGGAGGACGGTGACTATGGCGACCACACCACAGGTGACTTTAACGACTTCTGGGGTCTTCACCTGTGGGGTGATATCGAGGAGACCATTGTGTGGACTGCTCCCAAGCCCTTCCTTGGAGAGGATGAGTACGGCCGTTTCGCCTGGGTGAAGCTGGCGCCCGGCGCCAGCAATGTGGGTTTTATTGTCCACCGGGGTGACGTTAAAGACGGTACTACTGCGGACCGCTTCTTTGATCCCAGCCTCAATCCTGAAATATGGATCAGACAGGACGACGGGAACTTCTATACCTCCCAGGCTGAGGCGCAGGGCTTTGTGACCATTCACTATCATCGCCCTGATGGCGATTACGGCGATCCCACCAGCCCGGATTTCAATGATTTCTGGGGACTGCACCTGTGGGGTGATGCCATCGATCCTTCGGAAGCGACCGATTGGACTTCGCCCAAACCATTTGATGGAGAGGACGACTTTGGCGCATTCTGGACCATACAGATCGTCGATGCCACGCAACCGGTGAACTTCATCATCCATCGCGGTGACACAAAAGATCCCGGTCCTGATGAGAACTTCATCCCTGAGGAAAACGCGACCATCTGGAAGCAATCTGGCGATCTAGCGATCTACCCGCAGAGGGGCGCGGCGGAGAACTTTGCAACCATCCACTACCATCGTCCTGCTGGTGATTATGGCGACCCAACCAGCGACGATTATAACGACTTTTGGGGTCTGCACACGTGGGCGGGCGCGGGGGATCCGGGTTGGACCACACCACGCAAGCCCGTTGATTTCGATATCTTTGGAGCTGTGTTCCAGGTACCACTCTTTGAAGACGCGATGGAGATAGGCTATATCTTGCATCGTGGAGACGAAAAGGATCCCGGTCCCGACCAATTCCTCAACTTTGACACTTGGGGATATAAAGTCTGGCAGCTACAGGAAGCCGATCCCGACATTCCCTACATCTTACCCATTCTGGCCGAACCTAGGGCTAATCGAGGGAACATTGACCAGCAACAAGCATACTGGGTCAATAAGGACACCATCGCCTGGTCTGCCGGGGAGAGTAGCGCGAACACCTATTTGCTGCATTATGCTCCAGAAGGTGGCCTGGAGGCAACGGATACTGGCATCATTGGTGGCGATTTTATTGGGGTGACCCGTGATCCAGCAGGACTGCCCAATGACGTGAAGGCAAAATTCCCACACCTGGCAGACTTACCTGCTCTCAAGATCGCCAGCGGGGATCTGGCGCTGGTACCGCAGATCTTAAAGGGACAGATCGCGGTCTCAGCACTTGACAGCGAGGGATTATCTGTTGACGCTACTGGTCTGCAAATACCCGGGGTGCTTGATGACCTGTACACCTACGATAGCGAGCTCGGTGTCAGCTGGGATGGTGCAGCGCCCACGGTTCGCGTCTGGGCGCCAACCGCCAAATCAGTCACATTGCACCTATTCGATGATGCCGATCCGGCTACCACCAGCACAAACATGCCGATGGTGCTCGATCCTACGACAGGCGTGTGGAGTATACCCGGCGAGGCAGGTTGGAAAGGTAAGTTTTACCTGTTTGATGTAGAGGTCTTCGTACACTCCACAGGTCAGGTGGAGCACAACCTGGTCACCGATCCGTACTCTTTGAGCCTGGCCATGAACAGCACTCGCTCACAGATCGTCGATCTGGGAGACGCGGCCCTCAAACCTGCCGGTTGGGATGCAACGTACAAGCCACCCCTGGTCGCACCAGAAGATATCAGCATCTATGAGATCCACATGCGCGACTTCAGCGTGAATGATGCAACCGTTCCCGCGGACTTGCAGGGTACATACAAAGCCTTCACGCTCCAGGATACATCCGGGATAAATCACTTGCAAGCGCTTCAGGAGGCCGGACTCACGCATCTGCATTTGCTGCCGGTGTTTGACATTGCCACAATCAATGAGGACAAGGCCGTGTGGCAGGCGCCCGATCCGGATGAACTGGCTACTTATCCACCAGATTCTGATCAGCAGCAGGCAGCCGTGACCGCGACCGAGGATCTGGATGGCTTCAATTGGGGTTATGATCCCTTCCACTACACCACGCCTGAAGGCAGCTATTCTACGGACCCGGATGGTGCTTTGCGCATTATCGAGTTCCGCGAGATGGTGCAAGCCTTGAACCAGATGGGACTGCGCGTGGTGATGGATGTAGTCTACAACCACACCAACGCGGCCGGGCAGGACGAGAAATCGGTCCTGGACCGCATCGTGCCGGGTTACTACCATCGCCTGGATGACAAAGGCCAGGTCGAGACCAGCACCTGCTGCCAGAACACCGCTACCGAGCACAATATGATGGAAAAGCTGATGGTGGACTCGCTGGTCACCTGGGCCATTGATTACAAGATCGATGCTTTCCGTTTCGACTTGATGGGTCATCACATGAAGCGCAATATGATCAAAGTGCGTGAGACCCTCAACTCGCTCTCGCTGGCAGAAGATGGCGTGGATGGCACAGAAATTTATGTTTATGGCGAGGGTTGGAACTTCGGCGAGGTGGCGGACAACGCCCGCGGTGAGAATGCAACACAGCTCAACATGGCCGGCACCGGTATCGGCACCTTCAGCGACCGGCTGCGAGACGCGGTCCGCGGCGGCGGGCCGTTCGATGGCGGCGATGACCTCATTCGTCGCCAGGGCTTCGCCAACGGCCTCTTCTACGATCCGAATGCTTTAAACAGCGGTTCGGATGCGGAGCTGGACATGCTGTTACTTCACTCGGACCAGATTCGGGTCGGCATGGCGGGTAACCTGGCCGGTTACCAGTTCATTGACCGCACTGGAACCCTGGTGACCGGCGCTGATGTGGATTACAACGGCCAGCCTGCTGGCTACACCGCAGATCCGCAGGAGGACATCACCTATATCTCCAAGCACGACAACCAGACCTTGTACGATAACAACACCTACAAGGCACCTGTCGCTACCAGCACCGCCGACCGGGTGCGTATCCAGAGCGTGGGTCTGAGCACAGTCTTGTTGGGGCAGGGGGTACCCTTCATGCACGCTGGGAGCGATCTGCTGCGCTCGAAATCATTCGACCGCGACAGCTTTAACTCCGGAGACTGGTTCAACAAGCTCGATTTCACTTACGCGACCAACAACTTCGGTGTAGGTCTTCCGGTGGCGGGCAAGAACCAGGATAATTGGCCCATCATGCAGCCACTGTTGGCAAATCCTGATCTCAAGCCGGGGATGGGGGACATCGCTTTCAGCGCAGCCTTGTATCAGGAGCTGCTGGAAATGCGCTATGGTTCTCCGCTGTTCCGGCTAGAAACAGCTGATGAGATCCAGGAGCGTGTCAAGTTCCACAACACGGGACCTGACCAGCTGCCAGGCTTGATCGTAATGAGCGTCTCGGACCTGGTCGCGCCTGACCTGGATCGAGCTCGCGAGCTGTTCATCGTGCTGATCAACGCTAACGATGAGGCGCAGAGCTTTGGGTTGGCGGATTTGGCCGGAAAGGAGCTCGCTTTGCACCTGGTGCAGGTGACTTCGGTTGATGAGACCGTAAAGTTGGCGGCATTCGATAGTTCCAGCGGCACCTTTACAGTACCAGCCCGCACCACAGTTGTCTTCGAATATGCTCAACAAGAGATGCTCAGATCACTGATCGATGAAATCGCAGCGCTGCGCGAAGCAGGCATCCTGAACGCTGGCCAGGCAAACAGCCTGATTGCGAAGCTGGAGAACGCCATTAAGAACCTGGACAAGGGCAAAGCCAAGGTGGCATTGAATAATTTGAACGCCTTTGTGAATGAAGTCCAGAGCTTGATCGATGAAGGTGTGTTGACGCCAGAAGAAGGCCAGAGTCTTATCGATGCCGCCGAGGCGATCAGATACCAGATCCAGGTGCTATTCAACCTGCTTTAATATTGTTCATTCGATTGTTCGAGATCAATGACTAACAATTTAATAGAGTGATAAAGTGACCGTCGAGTAATAACCTGACGGTCGCTTTATTGGTTTAACTATGATGGTTATATCCAAACGTTTGTGTTTAGATCTACCCCCCTGTTTTATCGTTAGCTGGTTGTTAACAGGGTTCGTGTACAATCACTGGTGATTTTAAAGGAAAATTAAACTACCATTTCCCAAATGGGGATATTATAGAACAAATGAAAAATTATTTGATCGATATGGATGGAGTGCGTTTTGTTGCCACCAACCCAGATCCATCAAGACCCACTGCGATGGGAATCGTTCCAGCCTGTGGAGCAGTCGCGGCCATGATCGAGAAGGCTACCGGAGTGGAACCCTTCTTTATCGGTAAACCAAACCCCTTGATGGTGCGTACCGCGCTCAATTACCTGGGAGTGCACTCCGAAGAGACGATCATCGTCTGCGACCGCATGGATACCGACATCATTGGTGGCGTGCAGAACGGCATGGACTCGATCCTGGTATTGACGGGGGTCACCAAGCCCGAGCAGATCGAGAGATATTCCTACATCCCTACGTATGTGTATAACTCTGTGGCGGAGATTGAGGTAGGTTAGATTTTAGAACATTATTTGTGATCTCTGATCCCTATCAATTACCTGTAAGGTACTCCACGTGGAGAAGGGGGGCTCCAGCCTGGTCTCCGTTATAAGATTCAGCGACCCGCTTGCCCGTGCCGGTGATGATGATCACCAAAGAGTTGCTCTCAGTCCAACCTGGTCGATCGATGATCTCCTGGATGATTGGCGCAATATTTGTTGTCTGCTGGTCGAGCCCAGTTATACCTACTGTCCCCCATCCAGGAACAGGATCCCAGAGAACTGAGGCAGTCGTCGTAGGTCGGTTGGATATATTTTCTGAAGAATTGACAAATGTTGATGGATTATCATCTGCCTGACCTGCTATGATCAATGCAGCTGGATCACTGTTGGACTCGTCCACCTTGAACTGAATATAAGCGGATGAAATATTCGCTCCTTGTGGAATATCTATTCCATTGAAGCGAATACCGACAGTCTGAACATCTCTGTCAAAAATCAATTCAAGATCGCTGCTGGTCAGAGATACACGCCCCGAAGCTCTCTCTTCAGCATCATCTGAACTTGCCGCTACCCGGACTTCCAATACTGTTGGACCAGCTGGTGTGATCGTGATATTGACCGCAGCAGTATCGCACAATTTGGGAACACCGTTATCGCAGATCTCATAGACAAAGCTGTCAGATCCGGTGTAGCCAGGGTTCGGTGTGTAGGTGAATGTACCGTCTCCGTGATTCACCAGGGAGCCTGCTGGTGAACTGCATCCGGTTGATCCATTGGAGCAATTTGTGTTCGTTGAAGCAGGATCTAGGTTGTCATCTGGGTCACTGTCGTTGAAGGCGACATCGATGAGTACAAATGTGTCAACGGGAGTGCTCTTGCTGTCATCGTTGGCTGTCGGTGGATCAGCGACTGGATCAACCGTAATAGAAACCGAGGCGGTGTCACAACTACCCCTGTCATCACAAATCTCGTAGACGAAGCTTTCGGGACCATTGTAGTTCGGATCGGGGGAGTAGTTGACGGCGCCGCCACCTGGAATTGTCAGGCTGCCGTTTACTGGATCAGAACAGCCTGGGCAGCTGGTGTTGATTGAATCAAGGTTCAGACTGTCCTCCGGGTCGCTGTCGTTCGCAGCTACATCTATGTTAATAGATGTGTCCTCGTTGGTGACATATCCAGGATCATCTTCAGCCTGCGGTGGCAAATTTGGTGGACCACCAATGTACTCCACAAACAGCTGGGGAGCTGCAGCAGAAACCCCATTGAAGGATTCGGCTACCCGTTTGCTCCCGGGGGAACCGGTGATGATAATTGCCAACGAGTTGCCTTCAGACCAGAGCGGTCGGTTGATTATTTCCTGGATAACCGGAGCGAGGTTGGGAGTCCGGTAATCAGCAGTACCAGTCTGGTCCTTCACCCAGGCAGGAACATTATTCCAAACTACGGAAGCCCCAGTAGTGTCTCTAAGCGTGATGTTGTTGGTCGCGTTGACAAAAGTCTGGGCGTTATCCACGTCTTCCCCATGGAAAGTCAAATCCGTTTGAGCCGAGTGGGATTCATCCGCCTGGAATTCGATATACGCTGAGCGAATGTTAGCGCCTTGTGGGATTGTAATTCCGTTGAAGCGCAGCCCGACAGTCTGATCCTCTTTATCAAAGATCAATTCAAGATCACTGCTGGTGAGCGATACGCGACCTGAGGCTCTCTCTTCTGCGTCGTCAGAACTGGCTGAAACCTGAACATTGAAGAGCACTGGATCGTTGGCATCGACCATGACTGACACCGTAGCGGTATCACAATCTGCGTTGGCATCACAGATCTGGTAAACGAAGCTGTCTGGACCGGTGTAAGCAGCGGTTGGGGAGTAGTCGACAGTGTCATCGGTTGGATCGGTTGGTGTGCCACCATCATCTACCGATGCAGTGCCACTGCTTGCGTTAGTGGAGATAGTGATGGCATTAGAGGCAGGTCCGTCTCCGCCAAAATCATCATTGAACAGAACATCTATATTGACCGAATCACTCTCAAATACCGAAGCAGAGTCGTCGTTTGCGGTTGGGAGATCCTCGATGGAGGTGATTGTGATATCAACAGTGGCGGATGCACAGTCGTCATTGCTGTCGCAAATCTGGTAGGTGAAGCTGTCAGCCCCGAAATAATTGGGATCCGGGGAGTAATCGATTGTGTCATCGGTAGGATCTGTCGGTGTGCCACCATCATTGATCGTGGCGGTGCCATTATTCGGACCAGTGCTGATATTGATAGTTCCAGAGGCAGGTCCGTCACCACCAAAGTCATCGTCACTGAGAACGTTAATATTGACCGAGCTATCCTCATCTACTGTAGCTGAATCATCATTAGCGGTTGGTAGATCGTTGACTACATTGACGGAGATATTGACAGTGGCGGGGTCGCAGTCGCCATTTGCGTCGCAGATCTGGTATTCGAAGCTGTCGGATCCGTTGTAGTTTTCGGATGGGGAGTAGTCGACCGTGTCATCAGTGGGGTCGGTCGGTGTACTACCAACATTGACCAAGGCGGTGCCGTTGCTTGCGGAAGTAATGATGGTAATAGTGCCTGTGGAAGGTCCGTCACCGCCAAAGTCATCATTGCTGAGAACGTTGATATTGACCGAGCTGTCCTCATCAACCACAGCTGTGTCATCATTGGCAGTTGGGAGATCCTCTACTGCATTTACCGTTATATCGACGGAAGCGGGGTCGCAGTCGCCATCTGCATCGCAGATCTGGTAGTCGAAGCTGTCAGGACCGTTGTAGTTTTCGGATGGGGAGTAGTCGACCGTGTCATCGGTGGGGTCTAATGGTGTGCTGCCATCATTGACCGATGCGGTACCGTTGACTGCGGCAGCGATAATGGTGATGGTGCCTGAACCAGGTCCGTCACCGCCAAAGTCATCGTCGCTGAGAACGCTAATATTGATCGAGCTATCCTCATCAACTGAGGCCGTGTCATCATTCGCGGTCGGCAGATCGTTGACCGAATTTACAGTGATAGCAACGGCACCAGGGTCGCAGTCGCCGTTGGCATCACAGATTTGGTAAGTGAAGCTGTCTGAACCGTTGTAGTTTTCGGAGGGGGAGTAGTCGACCGTGTCATCAGTGGGATTGGTCGGTGTGCCGCCCTCATTGACCGTGGCTGTACCATTACTGGGGGACAGAAGTATCGTAATTGGACCGGAGGTAGGTCCATCACCGCCAAAATCATCACCGCTCAGGACGTTTATATTCACCGAGCTATCCTCATTAACCACAGC
The DNA here is from genome assembly GCA_937968125.1 of uncultured Anaerolineales bacterium. GTDB lineage: Bacteria > Chloroflexota > Anaerolineae > Anaerolineales > UBA4823 > PFL25. Next base: position 25,285 of record CALBUI010000337.1, read on the forward strand.
TGTGTCATCATTGGCTGTTGGGTAGTCTTCGATTGGGTTGACGGTGATATCGACAGTTGCAGGGTCGCAATCGCCATTTGCATCACAGATTTCGTATTCGAAGCTGTCCGAGCCATGGTAATTGGGGTCCGGAGTGTAGTCTATCGTGTCGTCGGTGGGGTCTGTGAGTGTACCACCATCAATCACCAAAGCTGATCCATTGTTTGCGCCAACAATGATAGTGATGGCGCTTAAAGAAGGTCCGTCAGAGCCAAAGTTATCATTTGTCAGCACAGCGATATTGACCAAGCTATCCTCATCAACCACAGCTGTGTCGTCTTTGGCAACAGGGTCGTTGAGGGGACTGACGGTGATATCGACTAAAGCGGTAACGCAATCAGCATCGGCATCGCAGATCTGATATATGAAACTATCAGGGCCGAAGTAATTTGCGGTTGGGGAGTAGTCGACTGTGTCATCGGTGGGATCTGTGGGGGTGCCGGCGTCATTTACCGTAGCAGTGCCATTGCTTGCGGCAGTGCTGATATTGATCGATCCAGAGGAAGGTCCATCACCGCCAAAATCATCGTTATTGAGAACCGAGATATTGACTGAACCATTCTCTATAACCGTTGCTGAGTCTTCAGTGGCGGATGGGAAATCGTCGACCGGGTCGATAGTCATATCGACAGTAGCAGTGGCGCAATCTGCATCCGAATCACAAATCTCGTAGGTGAAGCTGTCGGGTCCGTTGTAGTTTTCGATTGGGGAGTAATTTATGGTGTCATCTGTAGGATCATCAGCCGTGCCGCCATCATTTACCGTGGCGGTACCGTTGCTTGGGGAGGTAGAAATGGATATGGCGCTCGATGAAGGCCCGTCACCCCCAAAGTCATCATTGCTGAGAACGGATATATTGACAGAGCTGTCTTCATCCACCACAGCATTGTCGTCAGTGGTGGCTGGCATATCATTGATTGGATTGACGGTAATATCCACAGTGGCGGGGTCGCAATCGGCGTTCGCATCGCAGATCTCGTAGGTGAAGCTGTCAGAACCGTTGAAATTTGGGTCTGGGGTGTAGTCGATCGTGTCATCAGTGGGATCGATGGGCGTGCCGCCATCATTGACTGTGGCAGTACCATTGCTTGGAGATGATAGCGTTGAGATGGAGTCTGCGGCAGGTCCGTCGCCGCCAAAGTCATCGTTGGTGAGAACAGCAATGTTTACCGAGCTGTCTTCATCAACCGTAGCCGGGTCGTCATTTGCGATCGGCAGGCCATTAATTGTGATAGTAATTTGGTCAGTACCGGTCAATCCATCACTATCAGTGACGCTGGCGGTGATGGTGTGCAAACCTGTGGAAAGATCGGAACGGGAGAAAGTTGCGCCTGATCCGATGCTTCCATTCAAATCAGAAACCCATTGAAGACTGGCGGTGACGTCCCCGTCCTCAATATCACTGGCACTGCCGGTGAAGGTGACGCTGGCACCCTGGTCGACGGTTGAGCCATTGGTGGGAGCGGTGATCGTTGCAGTAGGTGCAGTGTTGGCGAGATCCAGGGTGGTGAATGACCAGGTTTGACTTGTGGTGATATTATTGCCATCATCCGCAACTGCATACCACTCATACCCGGTGTTGTTGTTTAAATCGGGCCAGGAAATACTGGTATTTGAACCGGAGAGGACATTAGAATTCGTGCCGATTACTTGAAAATTGTCACCCAGCATATCGTAAGGCAAAGTAAATTGGCTGTTTGTATCGGTTTCGAACTGGTCTAATACTGGTGAATAGGTCTTAACTTGAATCTCATTGTTGGTGGGTGAAAACTCCATAATTCTCAGCCAGCCATCGCCTCCATTCGATCGCCCCTGGTAATCTGATACCAGTGAATACACGGTACTGCCATTAAAAGTGTCCACCCGCTGACCTTCACCGGAAAAATGTCCACCCATAAGTAAGAACAGGTTTGGATTACCCTTTAATGCATCATAAATTGCTTGCCCTGTCGTGCTAAAGCTGCCAGGATTACCGGTTTCAATCATCTTGTGGGCAACGGCAATTGCCCGCCTATCACTGTAAGTTTTCAGCAAATTATCCGCCCAGCTTAATACTTCTGGCTCGGGTGAGTTGTTGTAATCAAAATGGATGATGATAAAGTCCATTCCACCAGCGGTGAACAGCTGGTAGCTGTTGTCGTTGAGGGTTCCATAATGCCCACCATAGTAGGATCTATTTTCAAAGCGGCTGACCCCAAAGAAATTATTGAAGGATTCTGATCGGTAAGCACCGCCGCTATATATGTCATGATTGCCTACCGCTAAGCCATAAGGTATTCCATCAATCAGCGTGGTAGTGACTGGATCCTCCAGCAGACTCATCGCTGCATCGGCTACCAACCACTCCGTATCATCACCATTGTTGTTGCCGTTCTCTACGACATCACCCAGGTGAGTAACAAATTCGATATTCGATGAATTACGATTGTCAACAATCCATTGGGTTTGAGCACTGAAGTTTGCATAATTGGCTGGATCGTCGACATAGTGCTGGGTGTCAGGTAATGCAATGATGGTGAAATCTGGACCTGGTTCAGGGATTGCAGGCTGGCCGTAAAAGGTCACCGTCAAATTATCCCCCTCTGGATCGGATACAAAAACTTCTAAGTTGGGCGATGTTGAAATACCGCTAGCTCCATCCGCCGGGGAGACGAGCTGTGGTAAAGCGGTCGCGATTACAGTTATTTCGTCGAAGTTGGTTAATAAGCTGTCGTCGGCCGTCAGGCGCAGGACGTAAACGCCATCTGACGAGAAGCTGGCGGTAGTATCAATCGCGGCAGTGTCTCCAAAGGTCACCGTTCCGGGACCGCTGATCTGGCTCCAGGTTGTCGTGACAGATCCCGGTGGATTTGGTAAGTTATCGTCACTTACTATGCCATCCAGATTTGCCACATTGGGCAGGGTGATGGATTGGTCTGATCCTGCGTTTACCGAAGGTGCCTGGTTCCCAGGTGGTAGGCCTACACACGATGCGCTACCAGAATCGGTAAAAGTTTGCCCTGCAATTGGGATGAACTCCCAATCGTAGCTGCTTGAATGTAGGGATAATTTCAAAACTCCGTGTGAAGTACTATTCCTCAATTCACTATTCGGATGGGGTGTGATGAAATCGTAAAGTCCTGCTCCACCTGTACCAACGATAAACTCCCGAATTCCATTATCCAGATCCAGCACACCAAACGGATCCTGGGGGGCAAAGCGCTCATAATTGTGATTGTGGCCATTTAGGACAACATCTGCATTTGCTTGATAAAGTAATGACCAGAAATCCCGTACACTTGAACTACCCCCATGAACAGACTCCGAGGCAAATAGCGGTCTGTGCCAATAGGCCAGGGTACAGGCGCGTGGATTAGCGGCCAGATCGGCCTGCAGCCATAGTCCTTGTGGGGATGAAGCTTCACAGCCTCCCACCTCTAAGCATTCGCTGTTGAGCACAATGATGTGCCACTCCCCAATATCATAGCTGTAGTAGCCTTTATCTGGATCTCCAGCGGCGGCACCAAAGTAGTTAAAGTATCCTGAAGCCCCAGGAGTGTTGTAATCGTGGTTGCCTGTTGCTGGTCGTGTCCGAGCTTTGTGCTGGCCCCAATTTGGTTCATAGCAATTATTAAATTCTGCATCTGTACCGTTTGGATATGCATTATCCCCAAGAGTAAACACTGTGCCAGGGATATTATCGAGTAACAATCCTGTCGCTTCATCCTCGATATTTCCACAGTTGGCG
>CALBUI010000338.1 GCA_937968125.1 uncultured Anaerolineales bacterium
TGCCAGTTGCTGGTCGCGTTCGAGCTTTTTGCCTTCCCCAGTTTGGATCATAACAATTATTAAATTCTGCATCAGTGCCGTTCGGATATGCATTATCTCCGATAGTGAACACCGTGCCAGGGATATTATCGAGTAATAATCCTGTCGCTTCATCCTCGATATTTCCACAGTTGGCGATATCCCCCGCACCGACGAGCACTGCAGAAAATGGTGTAATATCGATGTTGATAAAATCATCTGCATTGAGGCCGCCACTATCCGTTATCGTCGCGGTTATTGTGTGGGCTACTGAAGATAGATCCGATTTCACAAAAGTTCCACCGTTGCCTATAGCACCATCAACATCCGACTCCCATGCTATGAATGAAGTCACGTCCCCATCTTCGGCATCCAAGGCTGTACCCGTGAAAGTGATTGCATCTCCTTGGAGAAAGGTTGCGCCGTTGGGAGGAGTGGTGATGACTGCTTTAGGTGGATCATTCCCGGGTCCGTCGACGGCAATGAAGATCTGGTCAGACCCATCCAATCCACCACTATCAGTGACACTGGCGGTGATAGAATGCACCCCGGAGGACAATGTGCCAATCGCAAAGTTGGATCCAGATCCGATAGCCCCATCCTGGTCGGAAAACCAGGATAGCCCAGCGCTCAGATCGTCGTCTTCAATATCGGAACTACTTCCGGTGAAGGTGATTGATTCACCTTGAGTGAAGGTTTGGCCATCGGCTGGGGCGCTGATGGTGGTGAGCGGCGCATCATTGACCGGGTCAACGGTGATGGTCACTGAAGCCACGTTGGAGTTATCAATAAAATCGCTGGCTATGTAGGTGAAGGAATCCTCTCCAAAGAAATCGAGATCAGGCGCATAGCTAAACGAACCATCGGGATTCAAAGTTAAATTCCCGCTTGATGGATCCGTATCAGGAATTAATGTTAGCGGGTGGCCATCGCCATCAGTATCATTTCCCAACACACCAGGCGTTGTGATATTGAGGGTTTCATCCTCATTTGTCGAGTATGCATCATCAAAAGCCACCGGGGGAGTGTTGGTTTGATTAAAAGTGCTTTCATTCATCCCTAAATCCGGGGCAGCTCCATAATACGCACTAACTGGCAGATCCAGCACTGTTTCACCTTGCCATTCGAAGAACGCGGTCCCTGCGTCTATAGCGGGACTGGCGGGCTGCAGCTGCTGATTTGCATCCAGCAGGGGATCGGTATAGATGGTGCTGTTGCTGTCAAAATTGCTGTCCTGGATATCAATTCCGTTGTTCCAGAATAAGTTGTACGCGGCGATTGAATTTCCATCAACGCCTTTGATGCCAATATTTGTGGAATTTACAAAAATGTTGTTGAGAGCAATGAGGTTGTCACCACCGGTTAGAGCGTGATCGTTGCCAATGAAAGTGTTATTGAACAAATGTATCGGATCAAGGATGCTGGCAGCTCTGTAGTCTTCATTTGACAAAGTCCCGTCCATGAGCCCCAATCCAGCCATAACATTCGCCTCAATGAGGTTGTGTTCAATCAGGAAGAATCGGTTGGATACATCGGGATAGTCGATGAGTTGAATGCCATTCTCACCATTTCCCGAGAGGATGTTGTTGCGGATGATGATATTGAGCGTGGGACCAATGTAGGGTTCGAGGCGAATCTCGATGCCGTCGTCATCATTGTTGCGGATAATATTGTCTTCGATGATCGCCTCGCTGGATCCATCTAGATCAATGGCATCATCGGTGTTGAATTCAAAAAGATTGTTGCGGCAGATGCCACCGCCACTGCCCCCATAATCGATCGCATCTCCGTTGTTAATGAAATGGTTGTTGAGGATATGCAGCTTGTCATCGGTTTTGATTCCATCATAACCATTTTGGATGGTGAAACCTATAATTTTGGTATCGGTATCAGGTGAACCGTTGATATCAATTGCAACCGTCCCGGCCCCGCCACCACCTCCGCCTGCGTCAATGATCGTTTGCGCGATGTAGCTAGAGTCTTGGGTGGTATGGAAGAAAGAGGCTAAGATTATGGACTTTCCTAATATGGTGAGATTTTCACTATATGTGCCTGGAGAGACCAGCACCATATCTCCGTTCTGAGCCGCGTCGATGCCAGCTTGGATGGTGGGTTGGTCTTGAGGAATCTGGATGATGGGGATTGAGATAACATCGATAGTGATCTGATCGCTGGCAGACAATTCCCCATCATCAGCTGTAAGCTCCAAAGTATAGTTCCCTTCTGTCGAGAAGCTGGCCGAAGTATCTGCTGCGCTGCTATTGGTAAAGGTGACCGTGCCCGGTCCATTTACAAGGTCCCATGATGCAGTTACTGTGCCTGGTGTTGACGGCAAGCCATCGTCAGTTATCGTTCCGTCAAGGGAAGCACTTTCGAACAAGCTGATTGTTTGATCGGCTCCTGCAGAAACGGCTGGAGGGAGATTACCACCGGGAGTTGTAACTGAAAGGCTGATTTGATCTAAACCTGTCAGACCGCTACTATCGGTCACTGATGCAGTTATAGTGTGCACCCCAACCGCTAGGTTAGAGTAGGGAAAGGAACCACCTGATCCGATGCCACCGTCTAAATCTGACTCCCAAGAAATATCCCCCGATATATCGCCATCTTCAATGTCTGTGGCAATTCCAGAAAAATTGATCGGATCTCCTTGGATGAATGGTGCTCCATTTGAGGGGTTGGTGATTGAAACCTGTGGTGGATTTCCCACCATATACTCAACATGCAGCAAGGGTGCCCCTGCTTGATCGCCATCAAAAGCTTCGGCCCCGCGCTCGCCGGTTCCAGAAATGATTATAGCTAGTGAATTGTTCTGCACCCAACCAGATCGTTTTACAATCTCCTGGATAATTGAGCTGATATCAGGAGTCTGCTGGGCAACACCCGCTGCACCGGTTGTGGTCCATCCAACCGGAGACCAAAGCACGGTGGCATCGGTCATTGGGCGGGAGGAAATATTCCAGTTTGCGGAGGTAAAAGTCGCAGCATTGTCAGTGTCTTCGCCATGGATAGTGAGCGAAGTTGCAACGGAATTAGTTTCATCCACCTGAAACTGAATATATGCATTTGAAATAATTGCATTGGGAGGAATGTTTATCCCATTGAAACGCATACCAACCACCTGATCGCCGCCAGAATCGAAGACTAACTCAAGATCAGAACTGGTTAGCGATATCCCGCCGCCAACCCTTTCTTCCGCATCATCTGAGCTGGAAGAGACACGAATATCCAGGTTGCTTTGCGCTTGTTGCAGTGTGGTAGCGACAGAATGTTGATTCAGTGATCGATGAACTGCACTTGTTGAGGTTGTTAATACTTGGGCGAAACTAACCGAGAATAAATTAAAAGAAATGAGGACAGCCAATCCAAAGGATAAAAACGAGTATGGCCTTATATTAAACTTGAAGGCAAATGGATTTGTATTTTTTCTTCTCGTTGACAGCTTGGAATGGTTGGGACTGGTAGAGTTATTGCTGTTGATCATGAGCACCCCTGGAAAGGTTGTCGATTGGAACAAATGTTATTGATGAGAATTTTCTGTTTGTGTATAAATGTGATGATGATTTTCCTCTTTATTATTTATTGGTTAGCTCTCCACTGGCTTATGGATAGCGAGTGTATTCAGGTTTAATAAATGTGATTGAGATTGGACATATGCGATCAATCGTCGCAACAGGTGGTCGGATTAATTACTCGGTCATTTACTAAAATAACCTGAAGCAAAGTCGGTGGTCAAAGCCTAAGCCACCTTGAAACAGATGTGAATTACAAGAAGTGTGCCAAATATTGTTTCCATTCTTAGTTAGGAAGGTTGGCGCAATTCACGATTCCAATACAAAAATTAAAATTGAGAATCAGCTAGAACTATATGAATAAGAACGGAAAACTTAAGTCAAACCCTCCCAGGCAGTAGATTCAATTAATTTAACAGGGTCGTTGAACGAATATCAACCAAACAATGATAAAGTTATTACAAAACCACCTGCTTGGATTATAACAAAGAATTATGATAAATAATCTCTGAATATATCCAAGAGTGGATCGTTTTCTTTTAAGAGAGATTCAGGTCTATATGTAATTAATCCTTTGCCCTGTGTTGTACGTTCCATTATAGAATAATTTGATCTCCCAAGTCAACCCCATCAGGAATCCTTGCCCCAAACAAGATTACTACATTCTCCAGCTGCGCGCCCTCCCCAATGCGTGCATTTTCCTCAATATACACCCCTGGACCGATCTGGCAATTCGCGCCGATCACAACTCCCTGCTCAATATAAACTGGTTCGATTATCTTTGTTCCGTGTCCGATTTGCTGGGCCTCAACCTTTGAGTCATCCGACTGGCGATCGAGGAACTGCAGGTTGATCGCCAACAAGTCGTCAGCAGTGGTCAGGGTACGCCGATCCTGCAGAAATAGTCCGTGCACGCTATGACCATCATCAATCATCATCTGGATCGCATCCTGGAGTTCATATTCCCCCCGAGATGAGAGAGGTACCTGGGGCAGGTAATCAAGAATCCGCGTGGAAAAAATATATAAAGGGGTGCTGGAGATGTTTGAGGGAGCTTCTTCGGGAGCCGGTTTTTCGATAATGCCCGTCACCGATTCGCCGTTCATGGTGACAATGCCGGTCTTGACTGTATCCTGCAAGGGGATTCTCTCCAGGCTCAAGAGACCTTGAATGTCAAAATGTTTCGACCAGGTCTCGATCAAATTCCCCATCTCGCCCGCTGGCACCAGGCTGTCGCAAGCAGAGAGCACAAAATCCCCGGTTATGTAAGGCGCAGCCAATCTCAAGGCGTCGGCAGTGCCCAACCGCTTGAACTGGTCCACAAACTGGATATTGATTTCCAAGCTAGATTTCTCCAGGAAATATTGCCTTATCTCCCGGTCTTCTGGACTGACCACAAGGACAAAATCTTTCAGACTAGAACCGACCAGGGTATCAAATATGCGCTCTGCAATGGGCTTACCAAGGATGGGCAGCATACCTTTGGATCTTGAATCTGTGATGGGCGCCAGGCGGGATCCTTTGCCTGCTGCGAGGATGACTGCTTGCACGGTTAATTACCTTAAGTACGTCATTTGTGGTCAACGATCAATCCGAGAGGGGAAATTGAAAATTTGATCATCTGGGCGTCTCCCAGGTTATTAGCAATTGCAGCTTTCTGCCAGGCAGCTATTAATTTATCTTCCTCGCCTGGATTGACCAGGGCGAAGACGGAACCGCCGCCACCCGCGCCGGTCAACTTTGCCCCCAAGGCGCCATTTTCTTTTGCCACCTGGATGAATAAATTGTTTGCCCAACCCGCCCCATCTTCGAAGCCGCAGTAGCGCATCATCTCGTCCACCAGACGGTGGTTCTCATCCATCAGCTGGCCGAAGCGAGGTAGATCCCCTTCCAGCAGGGCAATTTTCCCCCTCCAGGCACACTCCCAGGCAGCCTGCATGAAGGAGACCATCGGCGGCTGGTCGCCACCTTTGTGCTGCCATTGTGTATATTGATCCAGATAGAGCGGACGCATGCGGCTGTGCACATCGCCTGATTCGTGCTTCACTCCGGTAACCACCCCAACTAAAGGGAGTGATTCCACCACATGATCCAGGGGTTCGTATGCCGCGTAGGGCTCCTCACCAATGGATTTATGCTCAAGTTTGCCGTGATAATCGATATAGGCCAGTCCACCGAAGAGAGGTACATATCGATCGGCATAGCCGCAGGTGATGCCCAACTCTTGCTCTTCAATTCTCTGTGCTAATTCAGAAAGGAAGTAATCGTTGTGGACTCTGCGATCAAGTTGATAGAAATCCCGCATTGCTGCCAGGGTGAGCAGCACGAAAAGTGATGAGCCACCCAATCCACTCTGCCTGGGTACATCGCTCGATACGCGCAGGTGGAAGCCGCGGGTGAATATCTTGGACTGGAATTCGGGGCTGGTGGTGAATAAGCGGTTTATAGATGCATTAAGCAGGTCAGTACGTCCCGAATATGGTAAAGGAAGCTCAGACGGTTCAAACTCGATTGGCGGGAATTCACCTTCAGTAAATTCGAGGATATATTTCTCATGGGAATCGATCAATGCATAGGCGCGCAGGTCCACCGCGGCGGATATAGTCGCATGGGCACCTTCATTGCCATCACTGGGATTGCCAAGGAGGTTGATACGAGCAGGGACGGAGAGCTGAATTGGCATTCTCAATCCAGGACATATCTTGGGTAAGTTCGCTTGGCCTTTTCAGCTCGCGCCAGATCGACCTCCAGGGTTAGAAATGGCTGCTCGGGGGAGGTGAGACCCATGATTTTTCCCTCTCCGGGTTCAATGATCCAGCCAACGCCAGCGAAATCCCCGCCATCGGGAGTAGTACCGCTCAGATTAGATGAAAGACAATACGCGCCAGAGACGACAGCTGCGGTTTGACCTCCAGCGACCCATTTATTTGCCGATGGTTTAGGAGTCGCTCGAGGACACACCAGGAAATGAATCCCTTCCTTGCCATACTGCCGGGCATGCTGATTGAACCACAACTCAGTGCAGATCAAGAAACCAAGTTTTCCTTTAGAAGTATCAATTGTTGAGAATGTCCCATCTCCCCGTTGGTACCAAGAAGCTTCCCAAAACGCCTCTTCGTCAGGAAGATAGTACTTGGCATGGATGTCCTGTATACCCATCCCACCTTCCCAGATGTAGCCGAGGTTGTTGCGGATACCACCTAATGTGACCGGTCGGGTGCTGACCACGGTCGCTGGAGAGAGCTCTTCAAGCCGGGATATCCATTTCTTATGGTTTTCCACGGCTTCTTCCCATCGATTGGCGTCGAATTCTTTGCTCTGCGCAAGCCAGGAGGAAAACGGCATTTCAGGCAGCAAGACAATTTCACTTCCTTCGTTGCTGACATGTGCGACCAATTGATCCCAGGCCTGATTGAAAACGTTAAAGTCGTTAGGTAGTTCGCAAACGGTGATCTTCATTTGTGTATAGCCTCACTTTCAATGATTGATCAGATGGACCGGCCAATGGGTATATCCGAATCTTATTTATATATTGTTTAATCAAGTAATCTAGGTTGATTAACTACCAGGGCACAGCTCTTTCGTAAGGACGCTTGCAGTTGGGGCAGTAAACTTCATCGATCAAATCCTTTTTCCTGCCAGTATGCCCACAGTTTTGGCAATTATATTCCGGTGCCAATCTCCAAAGCAATAAGACTGCGATTAGGGCGACGACCACGATGCCGCCGCGGGCGAGATTATTCCTTTGCCGGCTCCATGCTCCTGCCTGGGTGAGCAGCTGCTGATCGTCCCCGATCCCCAAATCTTGGTACAGGGCGGAGGGGTCAGCACCTTCAATTGATCGGTTGATAAGTTCCAACAGGCGTTCTGGCCCATGTCTTGCTTCCAGGTATCTAAAAGCGGTGTCGTACAGTTGATAATCTTCAGTTGAAGAATTTCTGATGGTGAAGTTTGGGGTGACAACCTTATGAATTTTTTCACTGCCGCTAAAATAAATCGCCAGGCCCTCGCTGAACCAGGTTGGTAAATTAAAATTCAGCGGCACTAAGGTTGAATTTACATAGGCGTGGATGAGTTCGTGTGAAGTGGTTTCAGGTAAGGTTTGGAGTTGCAGTGCTCGCTGAGGCCAGGTTTTCTTATCTTCGGCTATAACAGCGATATATCGGGATAAAATTGTCACCCCAGCCACATCCGGACCCTCAAAAGCCCTTCGCAATAATGGGGGCATGGCTTCCCGTGAGGTATAGGATCGGACGAAAATATATCCCTCAGGTGCCTCAATCCCAGCTTCATCTCTGATATTAACCACACCGGGATCGGATGAGATCTCCAATAATTCCAGGTCGAGGGTGGTCTCGGCGGTTGGAGTATCCAATCCTCCCGCAAATATGAGGAAATACTCCAATAACGTGCGAATTCTTTCTCGATCGTCAATCTGCGAAGCTGTCCCTTCATCTAAACATTGGTGCATTTCTGTAAACAAATCCACCTGCTCTTTGATTTCAGTTTGAGTTGTTAGAATTGGATTTGTTAACTGCTCAAGTGAAATATCACCATTAACTATTGGCTGGAGGATTTGCTCACAGTTATCTTGGCTGAAGATATGCTCAGCAGCCCAAGCCCCCTCGGTTGGCTTAGCAAGCGTGGGAAAGAATGGAATTAGGAGAGCAAGGGACAGGAGAACTTTAATAAGCATTCACAAAAGCAACTAGTCAAGGGGAGTCACAACTGTCCCAGGCCGAATTATAGTGGACAGAGTGCGATAACACCCAAAATAGGTAGTTTATTTACTCGCCCGATCGCTTGACCAGGGAGCCTGCGGCGCCATGGTTAATTCTGCCAATCCGAGAAGTACCGTGTCGTAATTGACCCGCCAGCCAGCGTAATCGCGCCAGGCCTGTTCCCGATCTGGTTTTACCGGGAGTTCCTGGCTGGCTAGCTGATCGTATGCAGCCTCGAATTCAGCGCGGGTGATACTGATCGGGTCATCTGGCTTTGGATCCGGATCGTAAGCGATGTTGAAGTAATCGGCGATATTGCGCAGCGCCAGGTATCCAGCGCGCAGGCAGAGATCGGCCTGAAAATCGTGGGGTAAATCCAGCGTTGATTGTGTCAGGGCGGCTGAATCCAACACAGTTCCCGCAGCTGTGATCCAGGAGTGGTTTGATTGTGGTGATCGGAAGAAAACCAGTATCGCCAGGGACGTGTGGCTCTCCTGCAGGTCGGCGAACCATTTCTCCCAGGTTTCCCAGGTCTCGTGGAGACGGTCAAGGCCTTGAATGCGGTTGAAGCGCAGCAGCATCTCGACGGCCGATGGAGGGGCGCCAGCCCGAACCTCCAGCAGGTAAACGGCTGTCTCCCTTCGTTGGAAAGCGGCATATATCGTCGGCAGGTAAGCAATCAATAATGCGATCAAGAGTAATCCGAGCATCGCTTCAGAAAATACCAGGTTGAGCTGGATTGCGTCATTCGCTCGCGCAAATCCCAACGTCAGCAAGGATGAGCCGCTCAGTAGGAAGGCTTCATACCAATTGGGAATTCCAAGACCCCAATAAATTCCCGTATACCCCAGAGTAACCAGGATCAGCCAGACTGGCAGCAGTGCCAGCAGGGCTAGCGGGGCATAATAAATCATGACCCGATCACGAGTCTGGTAAGTGCGCGCCCATCGCAAAGGGATATTCAGAAGCCAGCGAATGACGCTAAATGTTGTGGTGGAGATCCTGTCAGACATGGCCCTGGGGATCACCAGAGTTTTTATCGCGGAGAACAGCGCGAAGATGATCAGCAGTGTGCCAAAAATGATTGCCAGGATGCGTAGGAAGATGTCCATATTTTCAGAAATATTTTGATGAGATTTTACTTTATGATTCCACCATCAGGACTGCAGCCCCCTGTAGCTGGCCGTTGCGCAGATCATCCAATGCCTGATTAGCCCCACCTAATGAGTATGTGGTTACCTGGGTTTTTATCGGTACCTGGGGAGCGATGGCCAGGAATTCCTCTCCGTCCTCCCGGGTCAAATTGGCTACTGAACGGATCTGGCGTTCATCCCACAGCAACCGGTAGGGAAAGGAGGGGATGTCACTCATGTGGATGCCCCCGCTGACGACGGTTCCGCCTTTGGCAGTTGCACGCAGCGCCTCTACCACGAGGGAACCCACGGGAGCAAAAATCAGGGCCGCATCCAGCGGCTCTGGTGGTTGCTTTGTTGAATCGCCAGCCCATTCTGCGCCCAAATGAAGTGCAAAATCTTGCGCCTGGGTATCTCCCGGACGGGTGAAGGCGAAGACTCGCTGACCTCGGTGAATGGCAAATTGGGCGGTGATGTGTCCAGCAGCACCGAATCCATAGATGCCCAGCCGTTCATTACCACCACCAGCTAATCGCAAAGTGCGGTAGCCGATCATGCCTGCACAGAGCAGCGGTGCCACCTCAATATCCGAGTAACCCTCCGGCAAGGAGAAGCAGTAGCGCTGGTCAGCAGTTGTATATTCGGCAAAACCACCATCGATCGTGTAACCGGTGAAGCGGGGATTGTCGCACAAATTTTCCTGGTCGTGCTGGCAGTAATAACAAGTCCCATCGGAATATCCAAGCCAGGGTACGCCAACTCGTTCACCGACCTGAAAGCGGTGGACGTTTTGGCCCAGTTGAACCACCGTCCCCACTATCTGGTGTCCCAGGATGAGAGGTAGTTTTGGATGCTTGAGTTCACCATCCACGATATGCAAGTCAGTGCGGCAAACGCCGCAGGCATGCACATGCAGCAGAACCTGGTCCGGACCGGGAGAGGGGAGGGGGATATCTCGCAGTTCTAGCGGGTTCCCAGATTCTTCCAGCACCATGGCTTGCATTACATCAGGGAGAGGCATAATTTAATTCCTGGAGGTAGATTATGCCTTGTATCCGATCTGCCTCAAAAATTTCTTGCGCCAGGCGATATCCTCCTCGCCTTCGATACCGAGGGGTTTTTGGCCATCGATGACACCCAGGATTCCCCGCCCCTGATCTGTCTCAGCGACAAGTACTTCAGTCGGGTTGGCCGTAGCACAGAAAATCTGGCATACCTCTGGAACCATCTTGAGCGCGTTAAGCACATTGATCGGGTAAAAATCGTCCCCCAGAAATAGGATGAACGAATGTCCTGCCGAGATGTTCATCGCATTCTTTTGAGCTAAGGCGACCATATCCTCGTCCGTACCCGACCAGCGAATAAGGCATTTTCCAGAGGCTTCGCAAAAAGCCAGTCCGAATTTGATCCCTGGCACGGCAGTCACCAGTGTCTCATGGATGTCCTCGACTGATTTGATGAAATGCGTCTGACCAAGGACGAAATTGGTTGTGATCGGTTTTTCTATTTTTACTGTGGTCAATTCCATGCTGCTCACCTCCTATTCACCTGAACCAAATTATATCCTGGTGTGGCGTATTAGTACCCCAACCAAGAAACGCTCAGGATTGGGATATGGACTGGCTGGTTTATTCAACAAGATAATCGGGAGAAGTTGATTGTAGACAGTTTTTTGATCTACTGGTTGGGAATACATTTGCATGCCTGAATCCACCCCGTACCATTGATTCAGGCAACAGGCGAAAATTAGATATTTAAATTGCAGAGGGTTTGTTCTGTGATTTATGAAGGGGCATGGATGTCATCGCGAAACTTGGCACGGGATTCTACTTCGGCGAGCTTGAGTGAGGCATATTTGCTCGCTTCGCGCATGAGGTGCTCTTGCTCGTCTTTGGGCAATTTGCCCAGATTTTCAAGGCTGACACCCTGGCTTCGAAGATACTCCTCGATGTACTTCCTTTCTAAAGCGGACTGCGGACCCTCGGCACCTGGTTGATTCGTTTGCGGGGCGGCCATCAGATACCTCCATAATTATCATAGCACATAGAGGTAAGATAATTGTTAAACTCCTGCACCCAAACTCAAATGAAATCATCTGGATCAATACCCAGGTGGAAAATCAAAATGGAAAATTCTAGGGATTATTAATCGCGCTTCAATTCGGCAATATAAGGCAGGGTGCGGTGTTTATCCGCAAAATCCAATCCATAGCCCACGACCCAGACATCCGGAATTTCGAAGCCGAGATAATCAATTGGGACGTCTAAATTATCTCGTTGTTTGCGGACCAGCACGCAGCTGTGTAAGGAGGCTGGATTGCGCCCTTTGAGCACCCGGTGTAGATAATCCAGGGTCTGGCCTGAATCGACGATGTCCTCGACGATGATTAGATGTTCATTCTCGATCGGCTCACGCAGATCCATCAAGATGCGCACCGCACCCGAGGAGGTAGTTTTCCCATAACTGGACAGAGCCATGAAATCGACTGTGTGGGAGACTTTCAGATGGCGGGTGAGGTCAGCTAAAAACATGAAGGCGCCTTTCAAAATGCCAACCAGGTACAGATTCTCACCGTTTGTAAAATCTGCGGAGATCTGGTCAGCCAATTCTTTTACCCGGCTTTGGATCTGCTCCGTGGAAACGACGACTTGCGCTAAATCAGGATGTAGGTCATTCATTTATCTGCCCTCCATGATTTTGATCATACCACCATCCCATTTTCCTGCACGACAGTTCTCAATCCACTTCACGAGAAATACATATGAAGATACGCTAAAGAACGTTGTTGGTCATAGGTAGGAACGGGTGTCTGCTAAAGTGAATACATTGAGATTGGGACAACTCATATCCACCCCAATCCAGGAGGCTGAAATGAACAACACCCGTATCTCCAACCCCGTTGGTTTGCTGTCCTTTGCAGCAGTAGTTTTCTTGGCTCTCGCGATTGGCTTCATCGCCTGGTTGAATCTAGCTTCGGCTAGCATTGATCTTAGTGGTCTGACCTTACCCCAGGTTAGTCGCCCTGAGACGTTTGTGCTCGATGCATCTGGAGCGAATACTCAAGGTCTGGCAATCTACCACCAGAGCGAACGCAGCTTCGTGGTGCCCCGTGTGAACCCTGAGGGCTTGGCGCTTTACCGTGAGAGCGAAAGGGGCAATCCGACATCTGTCCGGATCAAACAAACTGGACTTGAGACTTATTGGCAAAGCGAGAGATTTGGCGCAATCCCAAAACCGAATGAGGAAGGAATGTCAATCTACTTGCAAAGCGAGAGATTCGGCGCAGTCCCGAAATCGAATGCTGAAGGAATGTCAATTTACCTGCAAAGCGAGAGATTCGGCGCAGTCCCAAAATCGAATGAGGAAGGAATGTCAATCTACTTGCAAAGCGAGCGCAATATCCCATTGGCTGCATCAGGTTCAACTGATGAAGGAATGGAAATATATTATGCAAGTGAGAGAGAGCGCTAACCGGTAAATGACCAACAATAATATATCGAGGCAATTGAAAGAATACGAGGGTGAGCCATTCTCACCCTCGTATTCCGTTATGGATTAGTTTCACGCCTCAAAGCCAGTGTTATTGCCTGTTCTATGGTCATATCTTGCCCTTCAGTCCAGGCTGCTGAGAAAGCTCTTTCACTAATTTGATCGCGAGTCAGGGCAACGTTTTTCTCAAATTCGACGGTGTCGGAAGGCAGTAGCGATACCCCAATCCTTTCAAGCTGCTTATTTACTGCTGAGAAAAGCTTAACAGCGGTTAGTGTTTCACCTTGCGCCAGGGCTATGCATGCCAGGCCAGAGACACATGCAGCAACTCCTTGTTTGTGACCCAGATTCGTGTTCAGGGATAGGCTTTCTTGGTATCCCTCTGTCGCCTTTGCTAGATCTCCCAGGTAGCGGGTGGTATGAGCGAGTCCCCGAAGTGCATAAGCCAGGAAATTATTGTCTTGGACCTCTCGAAGTACATCCACGCTATTCTCGTAAAGCTCTTGAGCGCGTTCGTAATCACCTTGGTAAAAGGCACCATCTCCAAGGAAAGCCAGCGCGAAACCAACTCCATACTGACCAGCTGAACCTAATGCCCGACTCTCCTCCAGACCCTGTTCGATTAGGGACAATCCTTCCCGATAATCACCATGGGTAGAGATTGCTGTACCGAGGAAGACACGCGACCAGGCAATATTTGAATGATCCCCTATTTCTGTAGCAATCTCAAGAGCTTCTTCGAGAAGAGGGCGAACGTCTGCTTTGCTGCCCAGCACCCACTGCACCAATCCAGCGATGCTGAGCGCCTTGGCTCGCGCGGAGGTACGTTCCATGGTTATGGGTGACGACAGTATTTGCGAAGAGAGCTCCCGCGCCTCGCGGTAATGGCCACGAGTGGACCAGAACCACGAAAGTGCCCCCACTAGACGCAGCGCTGAAGTAGATTTCTTACTCTCTAAGGACCAAGCCGCGGCCGCTCGCAGGTTTTCATGTTCCGCCTCCAGCTTATTGAGCCAAGATACCTGGTCGGGTTTAAACAGCTGCGGTTCTGCCTGCTCTGCAAACATTACAAAGTATTCTAGATGACGATTACGAATCGCGACTTCTTCTCCGGAGTCTATTAGCTTCTCCTTGCTGTACTCGCGGATCGTTTCTAACATGCGGTAACGCACCTGCTCTCCTGGATTCCTTTCGGCGAGTACCAGCGACTTACCGGCTAATAGTGATAACAAATCCAACACATTTTCTTTCTGGATTTCCCCACCAGTGCAAACAGTCTCAGCTGAATCTGCTGACCATCCACCGGTGAATACAGACAAGCGCTGTAACATCATGCGCTCACTATCCGATAGCAATTCGTAGCTCCAATCAATCGTTGCCCGGAGTGTCTGGTGGCGCGGTAATGCCGTGCGACTCCCTCCAGTTAGCAGCTGAAATCGATCGTCCAACCTTGCGGCGATCTGTTCAACTTTTAATACCTGGACTCGAGCTGCCGCTAACTCAATCGCCAAAGGAATTCCATCCAGCCCATAGCACAACTGCCCGATTGCCATTGCATTCAGATTAGTCAAAGCAAAATCCGACTTCATTGTTGCAGCCCTTTCCACAAAAAGGCGAACGGCATCAAATGCATGAAAATCAGTTTGGTTAACCTGATTGGGATCCGGTGAAGACAAAGTAGGGACCTGGAAAATTCGCTCGCCAGCGACGCCCAGCACTTCCCGGCTAGTAGCCAGGATCTTCAGATCGGGGCATGATATCAGTAAATGCTCTGCTAGCTGTGCACTGGCATCCAGCAGGTGTTCGCAGCAATCAAATACCAGTAAGATTTGCCTGGAGTGTAGTGTATATGTCAATGTATCTCTTAAAGTCTGATTCTGGGTTTCGCGTACGTTTAATACCTTAGCTGCTGCCTGGGGTACAAGGTCCGGATCGACCAAAACTGACAAATCAATCCACCAGATACCATCCTTAAACATACTCTGCATTTTGCTCGCTACTTGAATGGCCAAGCGTGTCTTACCACTACCGCCAGCTCCAGCGAGTGTCAAAAGGCGATATTCTATTAATAAACGCTTGATTTCTTTGATTTCCGCTTCACGACCGATGAAACTGGTTAATGGTATGGGTATGTTTGAAATCCGTCTATCGACCCTTTCTGGAGGTGATGAATCGATTTTACTTGGGTCCGTTTTAAAGGCAGTAGTAATTGAAGATGATTGGCCGGGGAAGGCTTTTCCATTATGTAATTGCTCGAAAAGCTCCTTAGTCTGCTCAGATAATTCTACACCCAACTCATCCTGTAGCGTTTGAGCGCAGCGGTCATATGTGGTAGCAACTTTCGCCATATCACCCACCTTAGCGTGTGAGACCATCAATGCTTGAAACGCTGGCTCAGGTGCCTCCCCCAACGCGATCCAGTGTTCACTCCAATAAACAACTTGTTCCCACTGTTCTCTATCAATCAAGCAGGATATTAACAAGTTCATCTTCTGGTCAAATGCAGACCTTAGCCGCTCTCTTTCCAATGTGACCCATTCATCATAGAAACCTGGCAGCAATTCTCCTTTGTAGGCTGATACTGCATCAATTAATTCCTCGATTGATATGGCTTCAGTGGGCTTTCCTCCCAATGAATCGGCATCGAGTAAATAATTTGCATTTGGGTTGAATGAGATCGAAATGTCATCAACCAACAGGTATTCTTTCCCACTCTTGGTATCAGCGGCAAGGGATTTCCTCGCCTGCCATAAAGCCTTCCTGAGGTAGCTGCGTGCGTTAGCTTCGGTTGTATCCGGCCAGAACAACCCCGCCAGCTTCTCGCGGCGATGGGAAATTCCAGTATTCAGAACGAGATAAGCGATGAGAGACTGCGCAGACCGGGATGGGACCTCGATTGAAACCCCATTGCGCTTGAGGTCAAATTGCCCAAGTAAACGAATTTTGAGCACGTGTGCTTCTCCAAACTTGAAACTAGAGAAGCAAAGTTCGGTCCAGCGATGGTGCGAACTTGCTTAGGAGCCTACCTTGCGGAGTGGAATTTAGATTCCTTTAGTCATATAGGAAACAGCATCGATCCACGAGATTAATAGGCCTTTACACCGAATCTTGCTTTATGAAAAGTATATCATGGAGGCGAGTTTAGTCACCTCTCAGCCATTTTTGTATTATCCCTTAGGTGAGGTGAGTCGCGTTGCCCGCGCAATGGCTTGTTCCGTGGTCATAGCACGGCCCTCAGCCCAGGATGCTGCGAAAGCCTCTTCACCAAGTTGCTCGCGTGCCAGTGAAACATTGCGTTCAAATTCGATACTATCGGATGGCATGAGCCAATACAGAATCTTTTCGAGCTGGGTTTCGACCGCCGCAAAGAGCTGCACCGCGATATTTGCCTCACCTCGATCCAAAGCGATACAGGCGAAACCTGTGATGCAGGCAGCCACTCCCTGTTTGTGTCCGAGTTTCATGTTTAGTTCCAGGCTTTGCCTGCACTTGTGTTCCGCTTCTTCTAGATCGCCGCGGTAGCGTGCTGTGTAACCTAGTCTGCGCAACGCATAAGCCAATAGATTTTGGTCTTGCACCTCCCTTAAGATATCTACGCTGGTCTCATAGATCTCCTGCGCGCGTTGGTTGTCACCTTTAAAGTAATAACCATCACCAAGGAAAGTCAACGCGAAACCGACCTCATACTTACCGACTGAATCCAAAGCCTTGTATTCTTCCAGGCCCTGCTCTATGAGTGATAGTCCTTCCTGATGGTCTCTGTGAGTAGAAGTAACAATACCAAAGAATACAAGCGTCCAGGCAATATTGGAACGATCTCCAATCTCGGTAGCAATTTCGAGGGCTTCTTCCAACAACGGGCTTACATCAGTTTCTCTTTCCAGCGCCCACTGTACAAACCCGACTTTGCCGAGTGCCTTGGCGCGAGCTGCCGTTCGTTCCCTGGTGAAGGGGGATGACAATATCTGTAAGGAGAGCTCTCGCGCCTCGTAATAGTGGCAATGTGTGTACCAGAACCAGGAAAGGGCACCTACCAGGCGCAGCGCTGGCGAGGCTTCCTTCTGCTCAAGAGACCAAACCATCGCTGAGCGTAAATTTTCATGTTCTGTTTCTAGCCTGTTAAACCAGATGACCTGGTTGGGTTTAGACAGCTGGGGCTCAGCCTGCTCCGCCAACATCACAAAAAAATCCAGGTGGTGATCACGTACCAGCGTTTCTTCGCCGGATTCAATCAACTTCACTCTAGCATACTCACGAATTGTGTCCAACATGCGGTAGCTTGCTTCCTCCCCTGGTCTCCGATCAGTCAAAACCAGAGATTTGTTGGCCAAAAGGGAGAGTAAATCCAACACATCCTCCGTTTGGATTGGTGCACCTGAGCACACTGTCTCAGCCGCGGCAACAGACCACCCCCCCGTAAAAACTGAGAGGCGCTGCAAGACAGTTTGTTCATCACTCGAGAGCAGGTCATAGCTCCAATCAAGTGTTGCGAGCAAGGTTTGATGGCGAGGTAACGCTGTGCGACTCCCGCCAGTCAGCAAACGAAAACGGTCGTCCAGGCGAGCTGCCATCTGCTCTACATTCAATGCCTGGACCCGAGCAGCTGCTAACTCGATTGCTAGAGGAATTCCGTCCAGCTCAAATAACAAATGCCCAATAGCCTGTGCATTTTGATCCGTCATTGCAAAATCTGGTTTATGCGTAGTGGCTCGCTCGATAAAAAGACGCACTGCATCATAAGTATTTAAAGTGGATAAATCCGCAATGTCGGGATCTGGCGACGAAAGAGTTGGGACAGGGAAAACACGCTCCCCAGGGATTCCCAACACCTCCCTACTTGTAGCGATGATCTTTAAGCCATGACAAGCTGTCAATAAGTGTTTTCCCAATTGAGCACAGGCATCCAGTAGGTGTTCGCAACCATCGAACACCAGCAAGATTTCCTTAGCTTGCAGTGAATTTGCCAATGTATTGGTGAGTGATTGGTTTGAGAGTTCTTGGACCCTCAATGCCTTTGCTACTGATTGCGGTACGAGATTTGGGTCAGTGAGGGCAGCCAGATCAATCCACCAGACACCATTGCTAAACATACCCCCTAGTTCGTTTGCGACCTCGATAGCCAATCTTGTCTTTCCGCTCCCTCCGGGCCCAGTCATTGTCAAAAGCCGTGCTTCCGAAATTAAAAGCTTAGTTTCCTTGATTTCTTCTTCACGCCCAACAAAGCTGGTTAATGGGATGGGTATGTTGGTGATTCGCTGATCGCTGGTTTCTAATTCTGATGAAGTGACCTCTGTTGGATCTTGTTTCAAGGTTGTGGGGACAGGTGAAGGTTGTCCGAGCGGAAATGTCTCGTTGCGTATTTGCTCGTATAGCTCCCGGGTCTGTTTAGATGGTTCTACACCGAGTTCCTCTTCGAGAGTTTGAACACATCGCTCATAAGTAGCAGCGACTTTAGCGTTATCACCCAGGGCCGCATGGGCGACCATCAAGGACCGATAAGCAGGTTCAGGCGTGCTCCCCAAAGCAATCCATCGTTCGCCCCAATCGAGGATTTCCGACCATCGTCCCTCCTCAACCAGGCGATCCAGCAGTACCTGCAGCTCATGCTCAAAGACCGCCTGAAGGCGCTCTCTTTCCAAGGTAACCCATTCTTCATAGAAACCAGGCAGAAGCTCACCCTGATATGCTGAGACGGCCTCGATTTGCTCCTCGACAGACATGGCTTCAGATGGCTTGCCTCTTATTGCATGGACGTCAAGCCAATAGTCTGCGTTTGAATTAAAGGAAATGGAAATATCATCAGCCAGCAGATATTCTTCTCCACTCTGATTGTCCGCGGCGAGAGATTTGCGCGCCTGCCACAATGCTTTCCTGAGGTAGCTGCGAGCGTTAGCCTCAGTCGCTTCGGGCCAGAGCAATCCCGCCAGCTTCTCGCGACGATGCGCGATCTCTGTGTTTAGCAGGAGATAAGCCAGGAGAGACTGCGCGGACCGCGAGGATACCTCGATCGGTGCGCCATTTCGGATAAGTTGAAATTGCCCAAGTAAGTGGATTTCGAGCACGAGCGGTTCTCCCGTTTTAGCTGCAATCGATCAGGCAGGACCAGGTATCGTGCACTTATTACAGGAGCCTGATGTGCGCCTTTGGTTTCGATTAGCTCGAAATAGTAAAATCGAAGTCCTTTGATAAAACCTTCTGATTGATTATATCAGGCAAAGTTTGTCTAAATAACCTCTCGATTTAGGCCGCTGGCTAATCAGCCATAAACAATATTCAAAATAAGTAATGAAGAAGTTATCTGCATTAGATAGAACATCACGGGCTTTTCTACGATAAATACACCCACAGGATTTTGGTGGGTCAGCGTGAGTAATATTCTGAACTGCTTGGCTTTTAGTGATTTTCAGGAAAATACCGAAAATTTCAAGGGCAGTTAAAGTGGGTACGTGACTTAATCTTCTTAATCATGATGTGATAGTCAAATGCTGGTGGTCTCAGTCGGCAGCGAATTATTATTTGCCAACCTTTCTTGCTCTGATGGAAGGGAAACTTCCACCTCCTACTATCCCATTTCACCCGCCAATTTGAACCATGCGCCGCAGGTTAGGTAGGTTACCCTCTATGAGGGCGTGAGCCTGTGGCTTGCATGCCAAGGATTTGTGAAGAGCAGGGATAACCGATTCTCCCTCACGTAGAATTTCGCGAACCGGCACTTCGTTGTCATTCAGCAAGCAAGGGCGTAATGAGCCATCAGCGGTCAGGCGCAGGCGATCGCAGCTTTCACAAAAGTGCTCTCCCACCGGAGAGATGAAACCGACAGTACCAAGTGCACCGGGGATACGGAAAGTGCGCGCTGGCCCGTTGCCGGGCGGTGTATCAGCAGGCTGCAAATTAAAGGCGGCAAGATCTTTGTGCATCTCTTGAACAGAGTAATAACGCTGGTCGGCGGGTGGAAAGCCAGCCCCCCAATCTTTGCTGTTGCCAAATGGCATCAGCTCGATGAAGCGGATATTCCAGGAGTGGTCAACACTGAGATTTGCAAAGTCGCGAAGTTCACCATCGTTCATGCCGCGTACTACTACCGTGTTGATTTTGATGGGTTGCAAACCGGCACGTTCAGCTGTTGTAATTCCTTTATAGACCCTGTCTAGGCATCCTCCGCGAGTAATCCGGCGAAATTTCTCAGCATCTAAAGTATCCAGGCTGACGTTAACGCGCTTTAATCCGGCCTTTGCTAAAGAGGAAGCCATACGTTCAAGCAGAATTGCATTGGTGGTCATCGTAATTTCTTCTATACCTTGAATAGCTGCCAGCTCACATACCAAGCTTACCAATCCCTTTCGAAGCAAAGGCTCGCCACCCGTCAAGCGTACCCGCCGTAAACCTTCACCTGCCGCGCTTCGCACGATTGATACGATTTCATCGTTCGAGAGCAGCTCTTCACTTTGAGCAACAGGAATGCCATCCGGAGGCATGCAGTAAACACACTTCAGATTGCAATTAGTGGTGAGTGAAATGCGCAGATAGGTGATTTGACGACCGAAAGAATCAATAAGCATGCGTTTAACGAAAGAAATTCAACCAATAACGAGAGATCGTAACCAGTAGGATAACCCCCAGGGCACGGCGCATACCAGCACTTGAGAGGTAACGGGCACCGATATGACTGCCGCTGAATGCCCCCAATAAGCCTAATGGAATTAGTGTAAGACCAAATAGCCCCAAATCGAGACCACCTCCAGCTATTCGACCAATAAAACCACTGGCAGAATTCACAAAGATAAAGGCTGCTGCGGATGCGGCTGCCTGTTTGGGTGTCCCCCATCCAGCAAGTACGATCAATGGTGCCAGGAAAATCCCCCCACCAATGCCGATGATGCCTGAAACCAATCCGATTACAGCTCCTGCGATCATGCCGACCCAAATCGGTAAGCTTTGCTGTTCATTGTTCAAGCTATCCTGGGATTTACGGTAAAAGAGCATACGAAAGCATATATAACTGAGAGAAATGTACAACAAAACCATGTAGAGGTTTGCGGCTACATGGATGTACCCACCGATGAACGACGCTGGAAGAGAGGTTAGTAAAAAGGGCCAGAGCAGACGGGGGGTGAAATGCCTGGCGCGGTAATAGGCGATAAATGCGATGCTCGAGACAAACAAGTTGAGGGTGAGCGCTGTGCTTGACATGATGCTGGTAGGGATGATAAACAAGCTCATGGCAGCCAGGTAGCCTGAAGCACCACCAAAACCAATGCTGGCGTAAAGAAAAGCGATCACAGGTACAATCACCAGCAACTGCCAGGGAGGCAGACTGTTTACGTCAATCAAAGGACTGCCTCCTCCTTTCCAACAAGAGGCCAGAGAATGGCTGGTTCAGGAGCTTGCACCACCCGGTAGTAGGAAGTTCCTGCGCAAGATTTACATAGCGGCATACCATTATGCATTATTTCACGCTGGTTGATGATCTCCTCGCCACACACTCCGCAGTTGACACGTACCCCAGCGCGGCTGACAATTTCAGCAATAGGCCTGGTGAGCTGTACTTCTTCGATGGTTACTAATTCATCTATGGGCATCACTTGGTAGGCATCCAATTGGGCGAAGTAACGTCTTTCCTGGTGGGGAGCAAATTCGTATGCCTTATGACGGATGTCCAAGTGGGGAGCCACTCGCACGGCACGTTCTAACCTGGTATCGATAAAAGTGGCCGCGATTTTGCCATAATCTTCAACCCGCAGGGTGCGGTGACCGACGGAGCAGCCAGTAGCAACTTCCACGCCATCGGTGAAGCAGCCATCGGTTTCCACGATGGCGAGCAGGCGTTTTTTAGTCTGAGGCACTTCAATACCTAAACTGGCCGCACCAGCCAGTCCCAATCGAACGCCGATTACTTGTCGTGGGCAAAGATGGGTGTGACGGCTGGCTGAATACTCGAGTAAAGTTTGTAAATCGGGCATATTGACCTCTAAAAAAAGATTCGCCAGGAGAACTCCCAGCGAATCACATTACTTAACGCAGGTAGGTCTCCTTTCCAATTCCATCCCAGTCGGGATTTCGGGGGGTCGTGGTGTTTCCACCACCAACCGGGGTTCTCCAGGTGGAGGAACCGGCCTGGTGACCATACACAGTCCGCGCTTAGGTCCCCAGACTCGGAGAGATTTTTATGATTAATGATGGTCTTCTATATTTTTGTCTCCTTCTAAATATGCTCTGTGAGCACCTGAGTTGATGATTTGCTTGACTTATTTATGGGATTTGTTGGTCCAAGAAGGTCTAGTTCATTTCTCAGAAACTCATAAGCAGCCGGGAGCAAATATTGGTAAATCGATCCGGGATCAGCTTTATTAATCCGCTTAGCGAATGAGGGGAACCAACGCGCGAGATGTTGTCTCATGAATGATACTTGCAGGTCACGAAAGTGAGTGGCTTTGAGCACTTCGTTGGCCGAGTGCGCTTCTGATTCTTTCATGCACAGGTAAGCCATGAACTCCAACTCGACCGAGATATGATCGGGGAGCTCGTTCAGCTCGGGTGAGATTGACAGCCCAGCATTCAGGTATTTCTCTTCCAGTTGAGCGGTAAGCAAACCACGCATTTGACCTTCTGCGTCCGTGTAGATTGTTTCATAAGGAGGTGCTTTTGGACGGATCAGAAAGAGCCGGTTGTACTCATTGACGATTGCTCTCCCGTGATTAGGATCAATTTCAGCCAATTGTTCGATTAATGATTCCACCGCATCTGAAAACGGCCAGCTTTCACCGATCAAAACGGATGAGGCATTTCGTATCTCTACCAACCTGAATTGCTCAGGATAGAGAAAAAGGCTGCCAAATATTCGGTAGCAGACCTGGCGGAGGAGTAAATTTTCTTCAATGACCATCATTTATCAAAAGTTTGAATTGGCGGGAGAGAGCTCTTCAATTCCATCGATTTTGCCTCTGATTCCTCGCTCTTTTTCTCCGGCATTATTTCGTATACCGCAGCTGCCAGAAATACCAGCACGATGCCTGCTATGAAAAGCAGTGGTGCAAATGGCAGGCGCGGATCAGAATATGCTGGGCTGGTGGGTTGTCCGATGGGTGCTGCCAAGAAAAAATAGCTCACCGCTGCAAGGGCAAAACCCAAAATAACCATCGATAGGGATACTGCTGTTCTCATATCAGTTCTCCTCCACATCCATAATCGGAAAAATTTTCATGAATAGCACAAATAAAAGCGCACCCAGGCCCATCAGGCCGATTATCACGCTGTATTCTACCCAGGTGGGATTGTACGTACCGGGTAAGTAAGGCAGCAGGGTGGCATGCGTTTGTGATGGGACGACGATCAGGAAGCGTTTTCCGATCGCTGCCAGGTTGACCAGTATGCCGCTCAGAACTAATAATCCGATGCCATACTTTTTTGTGACAAATTGCCAGACCAATAGGATTAGGGGAATCACCAGGCAGGCTACGGAAACCCAGAAGATCCAGGCATATTCACCGGATAGCAGGGCATTGATCAGGTTGGCTTCTACTGTATTGGCGGAGTAAATAGACGTTAGCCACTCAACAACCATGAAATACATGTATGTCGCAGTTAAGACCATCAGCAAATTCCCCAACCAGCGGAATATAGTCATACCGATCTTCTCTTCCTGGTGGAGAACCTTACGCAAGATCGCGGCTAAAATGATCAAATACCCGATCCCAGAGACACCAGCCAATATCACAAATCCCGGAGCTTGCAAGGTGCCAAACCATCCAGGTCGCCCAACCTGCAAGCCGAACACGAACCCCAAAGTCGTATGGGCAACGATCAGCAGTGGCAGAAACGCCACTGAGAGCCAGAAAGTTGCTTTGTCGTGGCGTTCACGCTCTTGTGCAGTATCCTGA
>CALBUI010000339.1 GCA_937968125.1 uncultured Anaerolineales bacterium
TTTCAGCAACCAGGGTTTGGCATACTTGCTGCAGGAGTGGTACATCAAACCTAGTAGAAAACTTCGCGCCTCTCATCCCCGCGATCTCTGCGATCAGATCGTGGATATCGCCCAATATCTCTCTGTTGAACCCGCATTGACTCGCGAGTTGATTGATATGGCCTCCATATCTTACTTCGTAGATTTGTAACCTCCCCAAGCAAATATAATCTTAGAATAAGAAAAACTCATTGACAGGCTAATGATATTAATATGAGTCTCGAATGGCGATCCCCTATGATAATCGCCCATCGAGGTGCATCAGCACATGCCCCAGAGAATACGCTATCCGCATTTGAACTGGCCATCCATGAGAAAGCAGATGTGATCGAAATGGATGCCAAGTTATCCGCGGATGAGCAGGTGGTTATCATTCACGATCAAACTGTCGATCGCACGACAGATGGCTCTGGCAAGATAAAGGATTTACCATTAGCAGCTTTACGGAAGCTTAATGCCAGCGTTCATTTTCCCAATATCCTGGGCAAGGAATACATTCCGACCCTTGAAGAGGTTATCGAAACATTCCACGGAAAGATCCGGTTCAATATCGAATTATCAAACTACACCTCCCCTTTTGATGCACTGCCAGTCAAAGTTGCAACGTTAATCGATTATTATGGCATCCTCAATCAGGTTCTGGTCTCATCATTTCATCCTATCCCACTAATGAGATTCCATCGATTCCTGCCATCTGTTCCCATTGGATTCCTTGCAAAACGTGGATTTACTGGTGTTTTATCTCGCAGCAGATTTGGTCGGTTCTTATTCTCCTATCAAGCACTTCATATTGAAAAAAGTGATATCTCCCCCAAACTGATCTTATCCACTCATCGTTCAGGATCTCGGGTACTTGCTTACACTGTAAATGAATCGCAGGAAATTAAGAAATTAATCTCATTAGGAGTCGACGGAATAATCACCGATAACCCGATATTGGCTCGCCAAACCCTTGAATCCGACCGGTAATTTAATTTTCCAATTTCGATAACGCACAACCCCATAACACAATCTTTACAAGTCAAGGTCTGCATTCTTATTTACGTAGATTCAATGTCACGGGGATCAGATTCGTACAACACCACCCATTAGAGCAGTCTTAATCTGAACCTTCATCGGGGCTTACTTGGTAAAATTATATTGATCGAAGAGGAACTGTCTCCTTCATAAACCTGGAGTTAGTGAGAAAGCTGGGATAGTTGGAAAATAATTGGCATGGAATATTCTCCTGATGAAATAATGGTTGTGTGCATCTCTCGCCAGGTTCGTGATGGTGAGATAGTGGCACAAGGTCTGGCAACTCCAATAGTTGCCGCCGGATACTTGCTTGCCAGGCGCACCCACGCCCCGAATTTATATTTCTCCTCAGCCATTGGACAAGGAGTATGCCGGGAACCGGCTCCGTTGAAATTACTCCAGGTAGAAAGTTTGTGGTTGGACAGAGCGATCACAAACATTGGATTTGTCCGGGCCGTTGCAGATGTCTTGCCTAGTCTACGGCCGCTCGAATTCTTCCGGCCAGCCCAGGTCGATCCTCAAGGGAATTTCAATAACATTGCTTTCGGAAAAGATTATCATAACCCTCGTCTGCGCTTACCGGGAACGGGTGGAATTCCTGATGTAACAACCTTCCTGGATGATATTTACCTCTACGTCCCCCGCCACTCAAGAATCACTTTCGTACCTAAACTAGATTTCTATTCCGGGTTGGGGCATAATGGGGTCCGATCTCATGGCTGCGGTCCGCAGTATTTGATTTCAGATCTAGGTCAATTCGATTTCAATGGATCGGATCCAGAATGCTCGATGCGGTTGGTCTCCTACCACCATGGGGTCAGCATAGAAAGGATTCAGGCTAAGACAGGCTTTGAGTTTGAAATTGCACCAGATCTTCAGGAGACAGAGCCACCCACAGAAGAAGAGCTATGCTTGCTTCGCAATGAAATCGATCCATTGCGAATCAGGAATTTGGAGTTATTGAGCGGCAGCCAGCGCCGGTTACTCTTGCGGGAAATTATCGAACAAGAAAACAACGCACTACGGTCAGACCTATGAGATTTATCTGGAATACAATGAAAAGGGTAAGCAGGCAATTATTTCGATTGCTTATCCTTATTCCAATGGTGGTAGCAACTTTTTATGGATCGACCGGACTTGCAGAATCCAACCTGCAAAACAACACTGCAGAAGAACATGCTCAGGCTTTGCTTGAAACGCTGACTCCTGAGGAGCGGGTTGGTCAACTGTTTTTAGTTACCTTCGATGGTAAAGACGTCAATTTCGAAACCCAAATCTACGATTTGATTACCAACCATCACATTGGCGGAGTTATTCTGCAGCAAAAAAGCGACAACTTCTTGGCGCCACCTCAAACTGCAAATGGCGCCTGGCAGCTTATCCGAGAATTGCAAACCGTAGAGTGGTCTGCCTCCCAATCCAACCAAATCGAACCGGAAACCAACGAAGAATTCCGCCCGGCATTTATCCCCTTAAATATTGGTATCTCACAGGATGGTAATGGCCCACCAGCTGACCAAATATTCAACAATTTGACCGCAATGCCTTCCTTGATGGGTATCGGGGCAACCTTCGAAACTGAGCTGGCCAGGCATGTAGGAAATGTCACTGGGAGAGAATTATCCGCCTTGGGAATTAATCTTCTCCTCGGTCCTTCTTTGGATGTTTTAGAGACACCGATCGAGAGAGGGACAGGTGATCTCGGGGTGCGCACATTTGGCGGCGACCCATACTGGGTTAGTGAGATGGGTCGCGAATATGTAAGCGGTGTCCATGAAGGTAGTGAAGGAAGTATTGCAGTGATCGCAAAGCACTTCCCAGGACATGGCAGCTCAGATCGCCTACCAGAGGAGGAAGTCGCAACGGTCAGAAAATCTCTCGAGCAGCTAAAACAAATCGAACTGGCTCCGTTTTATGCTGTGACTGGGAATGCTCCCTCAGAAATGGCAACGGTAGATGGGTTATTAACCTCACATATCCGCTATCAGGGATTTCAAGGGAATATTCGCGAGACCACACGACCTGTCAGTATGGATCGCCAGGCGCTCGATCAGTTGATCAACCTGCCGCCATTTGCTGATTGGATCGAAGCCGGTGGCATCATGGTCTCGGAAAATTTAGGCAGTGAAGCATTCCGACGTTTCGAAGATCCGTCTGGGTTTAACTTCCAGGGAAGGTTCATCGCCAGAGATGCCTTTCTGGCCGGCAACGACCTCCTATTCGTTGGAGACGAATTCATCTCCACCAGCGATGAGGATCAATACACCTCCATCGTCAGCACATTGGATTTATTTGCTCAAAAATATCGCGACGATCCTGCTTTCCAGGAACAGATTGACGAATCAGTACTTAAAATCCTTACCTTAAAATACAAGCTCAACAATAGCACCATATTCACTCTAGGGTCAACAACTCCACCTCAGGATAACCTGGTTGATATTGGTGATTCGGATCAGGTTTCCCGCCAGGTGGCTCAAGAAGCTGTTACTTTGATCAGCCCTTCTTTCACAGACCTGGCAGAGACAATTCCTGAGCCACCAGATATTAACGACAAGATCGTATTCATCACGGACGTGCGGTTTGCTCAACAATGCTCAACCTGCCCTGAACAGCAGTTCTTCCCGAGCTCCGGTTTGAGAGATGCTGTACTGAAGCTATATGGGCCTTTAGCTGCCGGGCAAGTTGTCCAGCGCAATCTCTTCTCATATTCTTTCGACCAATTGTTAGCCCTATTGAACAGGGCTCCCGAGTTTGATTATACGGTCCTGGAGGCTGATCTTGAAGCAGCCCAATGGATCATTTTCTCACTTGCCAATGTGAGCTCAGACAATCCATCTTCTCAAGCCCTTTCCAGGTTTTTAGCGGAACGACCTGACCTGTTCCGTCAGAAGAATCTGGTGGTTTTCGGGTTCGATGCCCCATATTTCCTCGATGCAACTGAAATATCAAAGTTAAGTGCCTATTACGGGCTGTACAGTAAAATTCCACAATTTGTGGATACGGCTGCTCGAGTGCTCTTCGGAGAGATTCCTGCTCCAAGGGGGGATCTACCAGTAACTGTTTCGGGAATTAATTACGATCTGATCTCTGCAACCTCACCTGATCCCGATCAAACTATCGAACTGCTCATGGATGTTCCCGAAGCAAATATTGGTACGCCAGTACCGACTCAAATTCCCCAGCTTGCGATTGGTGATTTAATCCCAGTCCGCACAGGTGTGATACTCGATCATAATGGGCACGCCGTTCCGGATGGGACCATAGTAGATTTTGTGCTCAGTGCTGGATTGAATGAGCTGGCAACGCAGAAAGAGACTACCCAGGATGGAATCGCCCGGACCACCTTCTTAATCGAAGAATCCGGGAAAATTGTGATCCATGCCCGTAGCGATCCGGCCCTCGAATCAAATTTCCTTCAGTTTGATATTCCTCCAGAGGGAATTCCAACCATAGAATTTGTGATCACACAATTTCCTACAGAAACTGCAACATTAGAAACGGACAGTACTGAGGTTCTTGCACCGACTGAAGCCCCTCCAACACCTCCATCGGCTGGCACTACAGGCTTGGTCGATTGGTTGATCGCAGCAGGAGTCTCCATCATTGTCGGGGCAGCAATATACTTGTTTACGACAACCTTTGGCTTACTCCGTTGGGGTTTACGATCAGGTTTGTTGGCAGTAATTGGTGGGTTACTGGCATATATGTATATCGCCCTTCATCTTCCCGGAAGCGATCAGCTGCTCAGTGTACCTGGAGCCTGGGGAGTATTATTAATTACTGTTTTAGGAGCCGCAGTTGGTTGGGGAGCTTCTTATGGGTGGCAAAAGATCACAGGATAGAGTTGAGTTTACAATCCCTCCAATAGAGTTACCAGCAGTGTGACGATCAACATCAAAACCGCAAGTGCTACTAATACCCGATCGATTGGGGTATTAAGTAAATCAGCAATGGAAGGTTGGGGAAGCTGTTGGCGGTGTTGAGTAATTGGATTTCCTTTACCGACTAAACTTTGTCGAAACTCATCTATATTTTGGGGGCGTTCGTCTGGATGCAGTTTCAATGCCCAAAGAATCGTTCGTTCAGTTCTCCCTGATATGGCGGGATTGATCTGCCTTGGTGGAATAAGTGATTCTGGGCGTAAAAATCGCTCCCTAGCTTCAACCGGCGCACTATTGGTCAGTAAATGGTAGAGAGTCGCCCCAAATGCATATATATCACTGCGCACATCAGTGTGACCGGTGTCTCCGCCATACTGCTCCAATGGTGTATATAGCGCTGTCCCACGCCCCTGCAAGATCGTGATCGTCATCTCCTCGGAGGCCATCAGCTTTACTAGGCCAAAATCTACTAATTTAATCAATCCCGAAGGAGTTAATTTCAGGTTGCTTGGTTTGATATCCCGGTGAAGTATGGGCGGATCTTGCTGGTGCATATACTCGAGTGCATCTGCCAATTGAACCGACCAATCCAGAACCTCCATCTCATCCAGGAAAGTTTTTTTGCGACGGGCTTCGATCATCAGGGTCCGCAAATCCTCACCAGGGACATAGTCCATGACCAGATATTCACGGTTTTCCTCGGAAAAGAAATCGGAAACTTTCGGTAAATTTGGGTGATCCAATCTAGCCAGGATTTGAGCTTCGCGGAGAAATTGATCTTGCGCCTGTTGAAGGGTATCTTCTGGTAAAGAACTCTCGTGTTGGACTTCCTTCAGCGCGCACTGACGACCCTCAAGCCGGATATCCTCAGCCAGGTAAATTGAACCCATCCCGCCTTGTCCAATGATGCGGCGAATTTTATAACGATCGCGTAAAATTACTCCAGGTTCTATTGGAGTTGACATTTCTCTTCTTCAATCCTCAGATTAAATGGTATTATACACTCAAGGTTCTTATATGGATCGAAACAACGATGATACCCCTGTCTTGGTTGGTCAATCCGGGCCTCTAAACGGTCAGCGTTGGTTGGTCCGCAGCAAAATTGTTGTTGGGCGAGATATGGAATGCGATATCATCATTCCCAGCCGCCAGGTATCTCGCAGACACGCCTGTCTGACGGTGACCAACTCCGGCGCGACCCTGGAAGATTTGGGCAGCAAGAATGGCACTCATCTTAACGGTGCTGCCTTATCGGAACCGGAGGCATTGAAGGATGGTGATGTTGTCCAGATCGCCTTCGCTCAGCAGTTCATCTTCCTCAGTTCTGATGCAACCATGCCGCTTGAGATGGGAGAGTTGGAAGGCGTCCAGCCCCCTCCAGAAGGATTGCTAAAGCTTGAAAAGAGCTCCAGACAAGTCTGGATTGGAGAAGAGGAACTGCTTCCTCCGCTCTCTGCCTCCCAATTTCAACTGCTCGAAATATTGTATGAACGACAGGATCGGGTAGTCCCCCGTAAAGAAATTATCACCGAAATTTGGGGAGCAGAAAATGCCCTCGATGTCTCTGAGCAGGCACTAGACGCACTCGTCCGCCGGCTTCGTGACCGATTGGCAGTTGTTGACGGCTCTCACCCATTTATCATTACGATTCGCGGACATGGTTTGCGTCTCGATAACCCACCCAATTAATCACATTTTCCAACTTCAAATATCTCTATAACTGTTTGAACACCTCAACCACCCTCTGTGCTGTGTGGCCATCCCAGGATGGAGGGAGCTTTCCTTGTGGTTTTGGCTCGGAAAGTTTCTTCCTCATCGCTGATAACAGCAGTTCTTTGCTGCTCCCAACCAGCTGGTTCGTTCCCAAATTGATTGTCACAGGTCTTTCCGTATTTGCGCGCGCAGTCAAGCATGGTATTCCCAAATATGTCGTCTCCTCCTGGATACCGCCTGAATCAGTGAGCACTAAGGAGGCGTGAACCTGCAGCGCTAGAAATTCGAGATAGCCAAGGGGTTCAATCAAATGGAGTTGAGGATTATCGTGAACAATTCCAAATTTATCTAAACTTTCCTTGGTCCTTGGGTGAACAGGAAAAATTGTTGGTACTTCTAAACTGATCTCGGCCAAGGCGGACATGATTTGGGAAAGTGTATCCGCATGATCGACATTCGAAGGGCGATGAAGGGTCACCAGGATATACTTTTCAAACGGGAAACGTCCCTTAACATCTAACCACTTCTCTTCTGCTTTTGGTAACAGATCTACCAAGGTGTCGATCATCACATTTCCCACCAGATGGATCCGTTCTCTAGCAACACCTTCCCGAGTCAGGTTAATATCAGCATCTTCCGATGGGGTAAACAACAGTTCAGCAATTTGATCCGTTATCAGCCGGTTGATCTCCTCCGGCATGCTCCGATCAAATGATCGCAAGCCAGCTTCCACATGAGCCACTTCTATTCCCAACTTGCTGCATACCAGTGTTAGCGCTACAGTTGAATTCACATCTCCATAGACAACCACCCAATCTGGTTGGTATGCTAACAAAACTGGCTCGGACCGCGTCATGATCTGTGCTGTCTGCCAGGCATGAGAACCGGAGCCAACTTCCAGGTTTACATCAGGCTTGGGTAATCCAAGTTCGTCAAAAAAAACCTTGGACATCTCCAGTGCATAATGCTGGCCGGTATGGAGAAGCTGCTGTTCGAATTCCCCCTGGAATTTCGCCATTTCACGGATGATGGGTGCGGCTTTCATGAAATTTGGCCGCGCCCCAACAACATGCAAGATGCGCAATATTACTCCCCTTGTAAGCTAGATTGCATCGAAAATCGCAACACCTGGCGGTTTACCGCTTTAACTTTTTCAACTAGTTCAGGATCTTGGCTGGTTTCAGAGACCTGGTTCATCAAGCCTGAAAGCATTTGGAAGAATTCTGGCGTAATTTTTTCTTTGTTGCTTTCGATTAATTCTTGTCTGGTAGCCTCATCTTCTGCTTCAAGCAATTCTTCCAGGAATTCAACCTCTGGTGGCTGCGCTGTCGCCTGGCTGATCACTTCTTCAAGCTGGCTCAATTTCGCACTTTTCTCCAAGTCCCCGCCATTTCTCGCCTCTTCCAATGACTGCTGAACTGCCTGCACGAAGAATTCATCAATCTCAGGGGCATGCTGCTGGATAGCCTGATTAAGATCCTCAGCTTCAAGGATTTCATTTACGAGTTGTTGGGCAGATTCAGTTCGTTGTTTTACCTGTTCATCAATTTGTTCAGTCAGGGTTAACAAATTTTCTCGTAAATTTGATAATCTCTCATGCTCTTCACCGCTGGCTTCGTCAATTCTTTGGCTGAGAATTTGAAAGAACTGGTAATCCATCCCTGGTCTGGCAAGACTGACCAAGGCACTCAATC
>CALBUI010000340.1 GCA_937968125.1 uncultured Anaerolineales bacterium
CATCAGGTAAGTAGGTGCAGATGGATCGTCTCGCTTCTTGAAAAGTTTATAGGTCAAGGTGAACAAGGCTTCACTGATCCAGGCCGCAGGGATAACCCCAGACACGAGAGAACCATAGGCATCGATCGCCGCCTCAGTTAACTGATTGATGGCAGCAATAAGTTCAATGGAAGGTAGTTCCCTCCAATTAGATGCTTCCCACTCCTTGACGATTTCCAAATAACGTGGGCGACCCTCTTCCGTCCAGCGCTCCACTGCCCCAGTGAACATGCGCCTCAAAATGCCAGGCGTATCGAAGATGATTTTCATCATCGGGCTAAATTTGACGGAACCATTGTAGTAAGCATACTCGTTTACCGAGATGATTAATTGCCCAGGCATGACATCCTGGCTGCCGAAGAATCCACTCAGCAAGTTGCCCATGCTATGATTGACTGCGTTTAATCCTATCGTTTTAAACAGCGGAGATAATGGATCGGCCATCAGCTCGACGATGTTGTTGCGCATGGCAGCATAAGCTCCAGCTGGCAGTTTCCATTCTTCCGGGACAGGTGGTTCAGGTTCTGGCAGTACTGTGATCGGCCGCGCCTGCACGACCCCTATCTGCCCATCTGACAAAGTCCACTCGATGTCCATTGGTACTTCATATAAATCTTCGATCTCCTTTCCCATAGCTGCAAGGTCTCCAGCTTGTTTATCGCTGAGGACTGGGACATCACGCAGGTTCTCAGGGACAGGCAATTCTCTCGTCCCCCCATTAACACGCACTGTCTGGATTTTTTTCTCCGCAATCTCCCTGGTCAGAACATCCCCTGAAAATTTATCGAGCGTGAGTGTATCCGGTGTTACCAGGCCGCCAACCACTGCTTCCCCTAATCCCCAGCTGGCGTTGATCAGGATTTGATCCCGTTTACCGTCGACCGGATTTGCTGTAAATAGAATCCCGGCCGCTTCAGCTGGAATGAGCAGCTGTACGACTACTGCCAGGGACACATCTTGCGGAGGGATGTTCTGCTTGGCGCGGTAACCGATAGCCCGGGCTGTCCATAAACTGGCCCAGCATTTGCGCGTCGCTTCCAGGAGAGCTGCAGAACCGCTGACATTAAGATACGTCTCCTGTTGACCGGCAAAGGAAGCCTCCGGGAGGTCTTCTACAGTTGCTGAGGAACGTACCGCCACTGCTGGCGAAGATCCTTCGAGACTGGCATAAGCTTGAACGATTGCATTGGCAACCTCAGCAGGGATTTCAGCCTGGTTAAACATGTCTGTAATCACTCGAGAGGCGCCTTCCAGGTTCTCTGGATCCGTCGCATCAAGCTGCTCAATTGTCTCCAGAATTTGCGGCTGGAGTCTGTTTTCTGCAATGAATTGCTTGTATGCTAAAGTTGTGATGTGATATCCCGCTGGCACAGGAAAACCCGCTCTGGCCAATCGGGCGAGAGAAGCCCCTTTACCTCCTACCATCTCAAGGTTAGCCGATCGATCGTTCAAAGAAAGTATAAATTGAGTACTCATTAATGCCTCCTTAGCATTCGCCTTCATGTAAATTGACCGATACAAGGGTCAAGTTCAAGTCCCAAAGTTTATTGAGCAGGCCACGCAGGGCAGCCTGGTCAGGTACTGCCCCAATAATCGTGGTCTTCTCAGGATTATTGGATTGATAATGGCTCTCAAACAAGACATCCCCTAACCAATCCGACCAATTCGCACCCAACTCCCCCAGGACAACAATCTGGTAATGAGTTGAGCTGTTCACGATATTAGAATCTGATCTATTCACTTCAAACATTCCTCTCTAGATCTGGTTTTCCTCGTCAAGAATAAGATACACAAAAGGTAGTCCTGTTGTGACCAGCCAAAAGTACTGTTTAAGTACTATTCCATTGTGTTCGCGATGCGTTTTAAATAAAAAAACACAGGGAAATTCCTGTGTAAAAAATAATCTCAATCATTTGGAATAGTTACTTAGAGGAAAGGATTCCTAAATCAATCGCCCTTGAAACGGCCTGGGTGCGTTTATGAACCCCCAACTTGCCAAAGATATTACTGGTGTGACCTTTAACCGTGCTAAGTGAGATATGCAGACGATTGGCGATCTCCTGATTTGATAAACCATCCGCAATCAACTGCAGCACATCGATTTCACGTTCACTCAAAGCTTCGACCAATTGGGCTTGCTTGCCAGGATCGTTCTTAATTGAAAGTTCAGATGGTTTTATTTGCATAGCTGCTGCTAGAAGCTTTTTCGCATAATCTGGGTGAATTCCTTTAGAAACAGCCTGATAAAGCAATTTCACGATGGGTTCTCCTTCATCCAAGATTGTACGCACAAAGCCCTCTGGTTCGCCAAGTATCAATACGCGTTCAAGAATTCCCAATGCACCTTCGCTATCCCCTTTAGATTGGCAAATCGCAGCTTGCATCGCATGGATTTTAATTTTTGATCTCAGTCGATTGTTTTTCTCAGCCACGGCCAATGTAGGTTCGATCGCCTGAAGGGCTAGATCATACTCACCCTGGCTGATATAGAACCGGGCTAGTGTTTGACTCTGGATCTCCCAGATCGGATCAAAGCGCGGCTGATCCTTATGTTTCTTGATTTGCTGTTCAAGATCATTTTCCTGGATCCACCTGAAAGCCAGATCATACCTGCCATGCAAGATCCACAGCTGCGCCTGGTAAGCTTCAACAATCAGATCATCCATCTTCGAGGCTTCAACTTCAACTGCTAGCTGGCTGGCGTGATCAACGATCGCTTGTGCGCCATCCAAATCTCCACCCACCTCTTTGATGCGCGCCAGGGTCAGGTAAGATATTACCGAGCCCAATTCGCCATACAGTTCAAAAAGTTCCAGTCCTTCATTTAGATAATCCGTCGCTGTTTTGAGTTCATTCCATTCTCTCGCGATTTCACCTAAACCGAGGAGCGCTTTACCAGCAACTGGCAACCTGCGCCCACGCGTAACCGTGGCCAGTTCCAATGCCTGCTGATTTGTCGACCAGGCCTTATTTAGCTGTCCCTGGAGCATCCAAATACCGGCTATATTGCATAGAGCGCCTACTTCGATCATGGTGTTCCCCGCCTGGCGGCTGATCTCTGCCGCCTGCTTAAAGTGCTCGATCGATGTGTCAAAATCCCCAAGCATCAGGTACACCATCCCGAGATTATCGGAAACCATGCTGTGCAAAAAAATGTCATCTTCGGAAAGCAGCTGCAGCCCACGCTGAGATTGTTCCAACCCACTTAGCGCATCCCCTTTCATTGTCGCTTGAAAACTTCTCAGAACATATAAGGAACCAAGCAGCTGATCGGCCACGCCTGCCTTTTCTATTTCCTGCAAACACCCTTCAACCTGCTCCATTGATCCCCCACGGACCATTAATGCCCAGGCCTTTGTCAGACACAATGCTGGTCTATTTAGGATCAAATCTTCGGGGAGTGCTTCTATCCAGCGCATAAGTGAACTTACCTCGCTGCGCATCAACCTGGATTGGGCGATTGCTTCGATCAATTCCACTGCTCGCTGATGATCGCCAGCACGGAGGGCATGATCAATTGCTTCATCGAAATATCCCTGCTGCTCAAACCATATGCTGGCTTTCGAGTCTAAATGTGGCACAACGTCGGGTTTCGAATCAGCCAAAGATTTACGTAAATATTCTTGAAACAACCGGTGGTAGCGGTACCAGGTTCGCTCTTGATCCAAAGGTAGGGTAAACAGGTGATTGGCCTCAAGATACTCGAGTATCTGTTGGCTGTTTTTCAGTCCGGTCAATGATTCACTGAGCGGGGTGTTTAATCTTTCAAGAATGGATGTTTTCAACAGGAAATCTCTAACTTCCTGTGTTTGACTATCGAGCACTTCCTGCCCAAGGTAATCCAGGATATAACGATTGCTGCCAGCGAACGTCCTGAGGAACGCTTCCTGGTCTTCCTGCTCCTGGAGTGACAATGCGGCCAGCTGTAAACCAGCTGCCCACCCCTCTGTGCGTTCTTCCAGTGAGGATAGCTGCTCCTCGTCAAGTTCGAGCCCCATCACCCCTGACAGAAATTCAGCTGCTTCTTGATCAGTAAAGCGCAGATCTACCTCACGGATTTCGGTCAGCTGGTTGCGGGCCCGAAGACGGCTGAGGGGCAAATCCGGATCGGCACGGGTTGCGATAATGAGGTGCATCTCTTCAGGTTGGTGCTCCAGGAGGAATGCCAAGGACTGATTTATTTCCTGATCAACAATCAAGTGATAATCATCGAGAACTAAAACAAAAGGTGGCAGCTCTTCGATTATCTCATTGATCAAGATCGTCAACAATGTTTCAACGGATTCTGGCTTGGGGGTTTGCAAGAGCGAAAAAATGGATCCACCAAATCCCGGTTTGATTTTGCCCAATGCCCCAATCAGGTAAGTAAGAAAACGGACACTGTCGTTATCATCTTGATCTATTGAAAACCAGGCCACCGGGAGTTCGCTCACAGCAGCAAATTCACTCAGCAATGTGGTTTTGCCAAATCCAGCCGGGGAGGAGATTAATGTCAGCTTGTGCGACAATCCTGCCGTCAGACGAGCAAGGAGGCGCGAGCGGTGGACCCGTTTTTCACGTAAGGGTGGGATGTTGATCTTTGTTGCCAACAATGGCATAGACATTGTAGTTTCCTATCCCAGAAGATCAATAACTGCCATTTATCAGTCTAGCACAAAATGGAACACCGATAGTAAGAATACACTCCGGTTGGGATATTCCGGAGTTTAGTATGAAATTATTATTAAGGCTAAACAACACTGGAAGAAGTATACAGTTTTGAAAATTCTATATCTATTTTTTTAGAAATATTTAATGCCAATTCTGCAAGTGAGCCGCATGTGTATCCAGATAGGCACCAGGCTCAAAAAAGGCATCGTAGAATTCAAGATCGAGATGGTGGGCTTGCAAGAATATCCTGACAAACATGGTCGGAACTGTACCAGGGAATTTGCGAAACTTATCAAATATGTATTGAGCGGTAAAGGCGACGCAGTCGATAACTTCAGTTGGATAGCGCTGAGCACTACCGCGGACCTGCTTTGTATCCTCCCACGGCCCATTAGGTCCTGGATTATATGGACCGCCAGGACCATACTTCCTCTGGATTAATGATTCAACCGCAGCATGCATGGAAGGGAAATGGGGTGGGCAATGTCGTTCAAAAATTCCTGGGATTCCCGTTGGATTTGGTTGTGACCAGCCAGTGCCTTCTTGAAAATAAAAACCCAGACCAGGCACATCCGGATCACCACTTCCCCCTAACAGCGAATGTGTACTTAGTCCATCAAACATCCAGCCACCGATCCCCATCGCTTGCAAAGCTAGCATTCCAGAAAAGCAAGACATGGCAATCTCAGCTGTGCAGCCTGTCAATGCCTCCTGCTCCACCACGGATATTGGCGCCGGTTCATCCAAATTTACTACCTTCCCAAACTGATCAATCCCTGGAATTGGGCGATTATTGATATCATCAAATAAAGCAATCCCTCTTTCAGTGTAATTCAACAGCAATGCCAGAAGATATTGCGCCACATCACTCACCGGAAAAATGACCAACGATCCGGGTCGGTTGAAGCTCCAGCGGTTATGGGGGGGAAACATGAGGAGCCTCAGGTGGGAGGTTGAGACGACCTTCATAGAGGTTAACCCGAACAGACTTAGCTGAGCTAACATCGGGCTCTCGCTTTGAAGATAAGTCACTATGTGGATGAGAATCCCTGGTGGATAAATAATAAACTCCTGAGTCATCCGTGTAGAAGAAATCAGTTGTATGCCAACCTGCAGCCGAAGGAAAGGTCCGCCCACCTGCAGAATTCGAAAATCTCGGTAGGTCTGGTGCATTGACCTCATTCCAGGGAATCATGAAATGCCAACCTGTGGTTCCGGCTACAGCAGCAAGAACCAACTCGTGTTCTAATTCGGTTAGCGGAACAGGAGATTGGTTTGATTTAAACTTAAGTGGACCATCCGGTATTTCTGCGCCGAATGAAAACCTTCGGGATCGCCGCCCCATAATCGCGGAAAACAGGGGAAAATTCAGTGCATCAAAATACCCTAGGGGATCTTGTGAATTCTTCATGATCTCATCTCCTGCCACCAGCGAGTGGCCTTGAGTAAAAAATCAAATGATAGGATTGAATTGGGAGAATTTACAGGTAGGGATCAACAACGCGATGGTTATTTTCACAATCTGCAGAGGATTTGATCCAATAATTAGAGATTCTCTCCAGTTGATGAGGTAAGTTGCATGGGACCAGAGCGAGAGGCCTTCTGGACAAATATACTACTCTAGGATCTTCACACCTTCCGCACTCCGGACCAGAGATACCTCTCCAGGCAATGTTGGTTCGAAGAAATCACTCGCTTCTATCGACAGCTTATCCCAGGTTTCATTCTCGTAATCACGAGCAGTATCCAGCGCAGCGTAGTTTGAAATCTCCCATCGTGTCTCAACATCGTGTTTTCCGAATCCAAAAACAGTAAAAAACGTTCCCGCATAGATCCATCCTGGGGGAGCGGTTTCTTGTAATGCCTGGCGATTTTTCACTTCCCATTCACGATACGCATTTGCTTGCTTGTCTTTAAGGTTTCCACGGAATATCATTTGCATAATTTACCTCCTCTAATTTTTTATTACCCAGGAATGCCTCTCGCTCACATAATCTTGCTCGATTTGAATGTAAAGCTGGACTAGCGAAGTTGTATGCTAACCTCATTCAATGTCTGAGGGTGACTTTTAATAATGATTCCAGTCTTTCAGCTTTACTTCGCTTTTTCTATCCGCTTTCTAATATCTTTTTCAAATTCTTTA